>JANOWV010000474.1:0-12338 GCA_031418075.1 Actinomycetes bacterium | reverse complement strand
GGCGCCGACACCTCCACGCCCCCGACCAACCCCGCCGACTACGCCCGCTTCCTCACGTGGCTCGCCCAGCACCACCAGGGCCGAGTCCAGGCCTATGAGGTGTGGAACGAGCCGAACCTCAACTACTTCTGGAAGGGATCGCCGGCCCAGTACGCGTCCCTGCTCCAGGCCGCCTACCCGGCGATCAAGGCGGGCGACCCGGCCGCCCAGGTCGTGCTCGGCGGCCCCGCCTACAACGACTCGAGCTGGCTGGCGAACCAGTACCAGCTCGGCATCAAGGGCTCGTTCGACATCATGGCGACGCACCCCTACCAGGGCTTCGCCAACGCCGCCCCCGAGACCGCCGACGACGGGACCCGCGGCAGCTTCACCCACGTGACCGCGGTCCGGAACCTCATGGTCGCCAACGGCGACGCCAACAAGCCGATCTGGTTCACCGAGTTCGGATGGTCGGACCACGCGACGCCCGCCGGGACGCCGAACTGGCAGTGGGGCGTCACCCCGGCCCAGCAGGGCGACTACCTGATCCGGAGCCTGCGGTGGGTCGCCACGAACGCCCCGTACGTCACCCAGGTGTTCTGGTACAACGAGCGCAATCAGACGTCGGGCGACGCGCAGCTCGACAACTACGGGCTCCTCACCGCCGACCTGGCCGAGAAGCCCGTCTACCAGGCGCTGCGGGACTACCTGACCTGATCCAGAACCGCCCCGCCCCGGGCCCGGCCCGCCCGGCCGCCTCGTCCAGATGGTGGCGGTGATCCCACGCTGAGCGTTCGAGACCGGTAGCGTGGTGGGGATGTCGCCCCCGGACCGATCCTCACCCGCACGATCGGGCGATCGGCGATCCCGGTTGACCACGCTGAGTGCCATCGCCCTCGTCGTCCTCGGCCTCACCGCCGTGATGGTCGCCGCCGTCCACCACGACGGTCGATCGGGGTCGGAGGCCGCGGCTGCGAGCTCGGTGCCCCGCCTGGCCGGCGAACCCGCGGTCGGCGTGCAGTTCCACGCCACCTGGACGAACTACACCGACAGCGACCGCGCCCGCATCCTCGACCAGCTCGCCGCCGCCGGGGTCCAGTGGGTCCGCATCGACATCGGCTGGTCGGGCTTCGAGCCCGACGCTCCGGGCGTGATCGACCCCTGGTATCAGGGTCGGGTCGACGCCGCGGTCGACGAGGCCCGGGCCCGAGGGCTCCAGGTCCTGCTCACCGCGTGGCTCACCCCCCGGTGGGCCAACGCCGGGCTGGGCGAACGTCACCCGCCCACCGACCCGGCCGACTACGCCCGCTTCCTCACCTGGGCCGCGGACCACTACCGGGGCCGGGTGGAGGCCTGGGAGATCTGGAACGAGCCCAACCTCCCCACCTTCTGGAAGGGCGACACTGCGCAGTACGCGTCGCTGCTCGAGGCGGCCTACCCCGCGGTCAAGGCCGGCGACCCCTCAGTGGCCGTCGTGCTCGGCGGCCCCGCGTACAACGACACCGACTTCCTCTCCGCCCTCTATGACCTCGGCGTGCAGGGCTCCTTCGACGTCATGGCCACCCACCCGTACCAGGGCTTCGCCAACGCCCCACCCGAGACCGCCGACGATGGCACCCGGGGAACCCTCACCCACGTCGCCGCGGTGCGCGAGCTCATGGTTGCGCATGGCGACGGCGACCGGCCGATCTGGTTCACGGAGTTCGGCTGGTCCGCCCACCCGACCGCACCGGGCGCGCCGAACTGGCAGTGGGGTGTGACCGAAGCTGCGCAGGGCGACTACTTCGTCCGCACCCTGCGCTGGGTCGCCGAGCATGCGCCGTACGTCACGAACGTGTTCTGGTACAACGAACGCGCCCAGGACACCGGCGACGCGCAGCTCGACGGCTACGGGCTGCTGACGCATGACCTCGAGCCCCGACCCGCGTACCTGATGGTGCAGGCCTATCTCACGAAGAGCCCGAGCGCCCAGGGGGCACCGCTGCGGTTCGATCCCCGCTCGGTCGTCGAGCGGGTCACCGAGTCCGGCGACCGCTAGCTGCTAGCGGTCCTTGCCCGCGCCGCGGAGGACCTCGGCGACCGTGCGGACGAGGACGACGACATCACGCCAGAGCGACCAGTGCTCGATGTACTGGTTGTCGAAGCGGGCCCGTTCGGTGATCGACGTGTCGCCCCGGAGCCCGTGGACCTGGGCCCAGCCGGTGAGCCCCACGGGGAGCCGGTGACGGTCGCCATAGCCCCACACGTCGGCACTGAAGCGCTTCACGAAGAGCGGTCGCTCGGGCCGGGGGCCGACCAGGGACATGTCGCCCTTCAGCACCGTCCAGAGCTGCGGCAGCTCATCGATCGATGTGCGCCGCAGGATTCGACCCACCGCGGTCACCCGGGGGTCGTCGTCGACCGACCACTGGGTGTCGCTGTCATGGTTGACCCGCAGCGTCCGGAACTTCGGCACCATGATCTCGCGACCCCGCTGGCCGATCCGTCCCTGACGGAACAGCACCGGGCCCGGGCTCGAGAGCTTCACGGCGATCGCGAACACGACGAGGAGCGGCGACGCGAGCGCGAGCGCGGTCCCGGAGACGACGATGTCGAGCGCCCGCTTCAGCATCCAGGCCGGCTTGCGGAGCGCCGACTGCCGGACCCGGTACAGCGGGATGCCTCGCACGTCATCGGTGTCGGGGCCCTCGGGTGCGACACCGTTGTCGAAGAAGCGCGGCACGACCGAGACCTCGACGTCGAAGCTGACCGCGGTCCGCAGGACGCTGACGAGCTCAGACTCCCGCGCCGGGCCGAACGCGACGACGACCCGACGGATCTCCTGGTGCTCGTCGAGCAGGCGAGGCAGCTGGTCGACGTCGCCGAGCAGCGGCACCGGCAGGTTGCCATCGACGCAGTCGAGGAACCCGACCGGGTCGACGCCGTACTCGGGGTACTCGAGGAACGCTCGTCCGAGCTCCGCGCCGACCTCGCCGGCACCGAGGATGACGGCGGGCTCGAGCAGATGGCCGCGCCGACGGATACGTCGCAGCACACCGAAGGTCAGGATGCGTTCGGGGACGACGGCGGCGACCGCAACGAGCGCTGTGATGAGCAGGGCGCCGGGGTCGGCGTCCGCGAGCGCCGCGATCGGCCCGAGCAGCAGCAACGGCACGGCGAGGCGCGTCGTGATCCACGGCGCGAGGTCGAGCGCACGGAGGCTGAGCCGTCGGTGGTACGCCCCCGACATCGCGAGTGCGAGCAGCGCGAGGGGGACATAGGCCATTGCGTACGCCGAGCCCTCGGCGGCGAGCAGTGCGGCACCGATGAGCGCGAGCGCGTCGCCACCCACGATGACCCCCGTGGAGATCCACGCCCCGTGCCGCGTCGATGCCGCGACCCGCTCGGGCGCGACCCTCGACTCGCGCTCACGGACACGGAGACCGCGCGGTGCCGTCTGACTCGCAACTGCCATGCGAGTGGTGTCGGCTAGGCGGCGGTGGAAGTTGAGCGCCGTCGGTTGAACAGCAGGATGAGCCCGCCGCTCCCGATCGCACCCACACCGAGCGCCGCCAGCACCGCCGAGTCCCCACCCGTGAAGGCGAGGCTCGAGCTCGAGCCACGGGAAATCGTCACGACCGTCCCGCAGACCACCGAGTTGCCACCCGACGTGCACTCCACCGTGGTCGGTGTCGTGGGAACGGTCGGGTACGGATCCTCCTGCGCGAAGGCCACGGTCGGAGCGAACACTGTGAGTGCTGCTCCGGCCACGATCACCCCGCGGAGGACCAGCCTCCGCAGGTGCTTCCTGGACATCGTCATCATCAACCTCCCGGTGCCCACCCGCACCAACTGTCGCCGTACGCGTCCACCGGCCTGAGGGGAAGACCGGTGCCATCGCTGGGTTCCCAGGGAACGCTGTCCCCTTGGTCCTCAGTTCCGGTGACGTACCATACCACCCTCAGTGGTCGAATGCCAGCGGAAAACCACTCTGTGTGTGTGGATCCAAAACCGGTGAGATTCCACTGATCGCGACCGACTCACCACTCTAGGTGATACGGGGCGGTGTCGGCCCACTGCTTCCCGAGGGCACGCCAGGCGATCGGTGGGACCCGGGCGGAGGGCTCGATGCGCAGGCTGGAGACACCGGGCGGAAGGAGGAACCGGACCGTCACGGTGCGCGTCGCCCCCCGGAGCAGCCGCACGAACCCACCGACCACCTTGGTCGGCCCGTCCACCCCGCTCACGGCGACCGGATCGACCCCCTCGATGGTCGCGAGCGTCCCGAAACCCGGCGTGTTCACGGTCACGATGCCCTGGTATTCACCCTCGGCGAGCCCGGTCGACGGATGCGGGCCCGCGACATAGGGCGCCAACCCCTCGGGCGTCTGGTTGCGCAGCGTGAGGGTGAGCGTCGCGTCCTGGCCACCGTCGGCCCGTTCGGTGACCGCGAGGTCGGCGCCGACGTGGAGGAACTGGTCGAGCTTGTTCCCTCCGGTGTTCAGGACGTTGGGCGCCAGCGAGTCGCTCTCGAGCGCACCATCGATGCCGGCGGCGACCCAGGTCCGCTGCTCCTCGGGGTCGCGCGCCCAGGCGAGGAGGTGCCGACCCGCACCGACATCGCCGAGCTGCTGGACCAACGAATCGACGTTCCACGGTCGGGTGATGAGCGTGTCGACGCCCGCCCTGGCCACGATGCTGAGCTGGTCGCGCCGATCCGACTGGTCCGGGTTGTCGTTGCCGAGCCCCTCGTACTGCCCGAGCAGGAGGTAGCCGAGGACATCGTCGGCGCTCAGCTCGCGTCCGCCGGCCTCCACGGGTCCCTGCGCGGCGAGCAGCGCCTGGAGCGTCACCGGGTCGACGAGGAGCACGCCGTCGACCACGTCGCCGGTTGCCGCAGCCCACATGTCGGCGGCCACGGGGGCTGTCGCATCGAAGCGCGGCGACATGGCGAGGTAGCGCCAGTCCTTCCCCATCGGCGTGAAGCCCCAGATCGTCGCGAGATCCGGTGGGAGCGGGACGCCGCCCGGGACGCCATAGGTCTGGGTGGGCGCCATCTCCCCGAGGCTGAACGACCCGTCGGCGAACGTCGCCACGCCCGCCGACAGCAGCATCCCCGAGCCGGCACGCATCTCGGCATTGTTCGCCGCCAGCACCAGGTACCGCCGCGGACCCCGGAGGAGCGTCTGGGCGCCAGCGGTCACGGTCTCGGCATCGGACACCGTGGTGCGCAGCTGGATCAGGCGCTCGAGGAACC
Organism: Actinomycetes bacterium; assembly: GCA_031418075.1. Classification (GTDB taxonomy): domain Bacteria; phylum Actinomycetota; class Acidimicrobiia; order IMCC26256; family PALSA-555; genus DASUAO01. Next base: position 7,123 of record JANOWV010000474.1, on the reverse strand, counting down.
GACGTCGGGCATCACCGATCGGGCCGACCAGGAAGAAGTCGTTGCCCAGGTCGAGCCGCGAGAGCGAACGGTCGGCTTCCGCGCTGATCCGCTCGAGCTGGGCGAGAAGGTCCAACCGTGCCGCGCCGTCGGTCGGCTCTTGCGCGACCACCGCAGCCGCCGCGCTCGACACGCGCTCCCCGATCGCGGACACCTGGGCTGCCGCGTTCGTCATGTCGGCCACCGACGACACGTTCCCGCCGAGGAGGGGCACCACCTTCCACGGCGCGAGCACGGGGCTCGACGCGAGGCTGCTCGCATCGGCGAACTCGCTCTGGGCGCGCACCAGATCGCTGGCCCCGGCGCCGCGGAGCAGCTCGGCGGCGGTGAGCGTCTGCTCGGCCCGATCCAGCGCGTCGAGGCCCGCGTTCGTGCGAGCGCGAACACCCCACAGCACCACACCCGAGGCGACGAGCCAGGCCGCGAGCGCAAGAAGGAGGATGCGCACGGTCCAACGTCGGGACGGGGACCGCCGCCGTCGCAGACGGTTCGCGGACATCTCGTCAGGTTACGGGTGGCGCTCGTCGCCCTCGCGGCAGTCCCGCGTCTCAGGCTGCCGGACACGCGCGGGGCCCCGATCCTCCGATGCGCGCCTGCCATGCTCGGGCAGTGGACGACGCACCGCTCCCCCGGGTCACGCCGTCGCTGCTCCGCGACGCGCCGGAGCTGTGCCCCCGACGCGTCGCCCTCGACTTCGCCGACGAGGGCGGTGCCCGCGATCCCGTGAGCAGAGCCCGGCTCCGCGGTCCGTTCCTCGATGCGGCGCGCGCCGCGCACGGCGAGGGGGGCGCGATGCACCGCGAGGCCTTCGTGGTCCCCCCCGACCTCGAGCCCGAGGAGCAGCGCGTCTTCACCCAGGCAGTCGGCTGGTACGAGCAGCTCTTCGGAGACGACGAGGTCGAGACCTACCTCCATGACTGCGAGAGCCCGACGGAGCGGCGCGGGATCCGCGTCGGCGGCTGGGTCGACCTCACTGTCGTCCACGCCGACGGGACCAAGGAGCTCCGCCAGCTCGACCTCTGGGCCGGACGCGTCCCCACCGAGGACCCGCTCGAGCTCCCCAGCGTGTGGCTCGCGGTGCTGCGGCTGCGTCCTTGGGTCGGCGACGGCGACCTCCTCGTGACCTGGGCCGACCTCGTGCGCGGACTCACCCGCACGCGCGTGGTGCACCTCGGGGACGAGATCGATGCGCTCCGGGAGCGGTTCGAGTCCAGCCTCGGCGCACTGCGGGAGCGGGCCGATCCCGACGATGCTCGCCCGGGCACGGGCTGTGCGCAGTGCCGACACATCGGGAAATGTCCGGCGCATCCCGGCGCAGTTCGGTTGAGTGCGCGGGCGCGGGACCTGCGACCGGGGATCCTCCGGGTCACCCCGTCGTCGCTCGACCTGTGGCGCCGCTGCCCTCGGGCGTGGCGCAACCAGTACCTCCTCTCCGTCCCCGCGAGCGATGACACCGGCTCACCCGACCACGGACTGCTCGTGCACGACGTGCTGCGTTTCGTCCACGACCACGGCACGTGCCACGACCCCGCCCACGTCGACGAGGTGCTCGATGCCCACGGGGGGTCCAGCCGCCTGCGCGAAGAGCTGAACCGCCACATCGCGCGTTGCCCGTCGCCGGCGGAAGCGCTCGGCCATGAGATCGACCTCGCCCGCTTCGCCCCCGCGACTCCGGCGAACTACTCGTTCCTGGCCACCGCTCGGCTCGACGCGGTGTGGATCCACGACGGGTTGCTCGACGCGCGCGACTACAAGACCGGCGCGGTGTGGGGATCCCGAGTCGCCGACGACCCGCGCGCCTGGCTCCAGGTCTTCGTGCTCGAGCCCGTAGCCCGGGCTCGTGGCTTGCGACTACGACTCCGCTACGAGCACCTCTCCGCGGAGGTCGACGATGATCCCGAACCATGGGAGCCGGAGGACGACGAGCTCGACGAGCTCGACGCGCGGGTCCGCGCCCAGGTGGCCGAGATCCGCGACGCACCCGGATTCGCGGGCATCGCGGACGCACGGGTGTGCGGCTGGTGTCGGTACCACTCCATCTGTCCCGAGAGCGCCGCACCGGGTGAGCCCCAGTGGCCGAGCGTGGCGTCCGAGGCGCTCCCGGCCGGGACGACCGACACGTGATCGACGCACGGACCCCGGTGCTCGTGGGTGTGGGTCAGGACCAGCAGCGGGTCGAGGACCTCATCACGGCGCGCGAGCCGATCGACCTCCTTGCCGACGCAGCTCGGCTCGCCGATGCCGACACGCAGGCGCGTCGGTCGGTGCTCGCGGCGGTCGACACGATCGCGGTCGTTGCGATCGGGTCCTGGCCCTACCCGGACCCGGGAGCCCTCCTGGCTCGGCGGCTCAGCTTGCCGGGCGTCCGTCGCACCGCGGTGAGCACGACCGGCGGGAACAGCCCGCAGCTGCTCGTGAACCACTTCGCGTCGGAGATCGCGACGGGCGCGTGCGACGTCGCACTCATCGGGGGCTCGGAATGCCTCTTCACCAGACTCCGCGCTCGACGGGAGCCCAAGACATGGCTCACGTGGACCGACGACGACGCGTCACCCTGCCCCGAGGTGATCGGCGACCCCCGCCCGGGCACCAATGCCTACGAGGACGACCACGGTGCGGCGGCACCGATCCTCGTCTATCCCCTCTTCGAGACTGCGTTACGTGCTGCGGCGGGCCGCACCCCCGACGAGCACCGTCGTCACGTCAGCGAGCTGTGGGCAGGGTTCAACGCGGTCGCCGTCGACAACCCGCACGCGTGGTCCCGCACTCCCCGCACCGCAGACGACATCGGCACGGTCGGCCCGGACAACCGCATGGTGGTCGCTCCGTACACGAAGCGGATGTGCGCCAACATCGAGGTCGACCAGGCGGCGGCGCTCTTGCTCTGCTCGTATGAAGCCGCCCACCGCGCCGGCGTCCCCGACGAGCGCATGGTGTTCCCGCTGGCAGGCGCCGAGGCGCACGACCACTACTGGTTCTCGGAACGCCAACGCCTCGCCGAGGCACCCGCGGTCGGCATCGCGTCCCGCGCCGCACTCGACGCGGCAGGGGTCACGCTCGACGACGTCGCCCGATTCGACCTGTACTCCTGCTTCCCGTCGGCGGTACAGCTCACCATGGGCGCGCTCGGCCTCGTCGGTCCCACGGGCGGCGACCCGCGTCCGCTCACGGTCACCGGCGGACTCGCGTTCCCCGGCGGTCCGGCGAACGACTACCCCGCACCCTCCATCGCCCGGATGGGCGAGGCCTGCCGTGCCGAGCCCGGCTCACTCGGCCTCGTGCACGGACTCGGCTGGTACGCGACCAAGCACTCGGTGGGCCTGTACTCGACCCGTCCGACCGCGGGCCACGGTGACGGCGCGGTCGACCCGGCCACGATCCAGCAGGCCGTGGACGCGCTCCCACGTCGAGCCGCTGGTGGCGCCTACGCGGGCGCGGCAACCGTCGAGGCGACGGCCGTGCGCGTCGGACGCGACGGGACGCCCGAGCTGGCCATCGTGGCGCTGCTCACCCCCGCGGGCGAACGCGTCCTCGCGAACTCCACCGCGGTCGACGTGCTCGAGGAGATGATGCACACCGCGTTCGAGGGGACCGACGCGCAGGTGCGAACCGACGGTCGGCGCAACACCCTCGACCTCTGAGCGGCGTCCGAGTCGAGCGGGGCCCGGTGGGCACCCCAGGTCAACGCGATGAGCCCCACTGATTCCATGAGGTGATCGACTCGACCGGGCGACGGTCAGCTGGCTTGAAGTCCTCGCCAGTGAAGTACGCCACCGGCAGCAAGGCGACCTGGATGAACGAGTCCGGGATGCCGAGGAGCTCCGCGGCCTCGGCCTCGTGCATCAAGTGGAGCGTCGTGAGCGACGAGGCGAGGCCGCGACTGCGGAGCGCGAGCTGGAAGCTCCACACGGCAGGGAAGATCGAGCCGTAGATCCCGGCCGCCCCGACGTTGCCCACCGACGCGAGCTCCCGACCCTCCACGCACGGGACGACGTGGACGGGCACCCGATCGAAGATCTCCGCGAGATAGGTCGCCGATTCCACGACGCGCGTCGTCTGTGGGTCGAGCCGGTCCTCACGACCGGCGGCCGCCTGCATCTCGAGGTACGGGTAGAAGCCCTTGCGGTAGATGTCCGCGAGCGCGGCTCGCTTGTCGGCATCGGTCACGACGACCCAACGCCAGCCCTGACTGTTCGAACCAGTCGGCGCCTGGATCGCGAGGCGGAGGCACGCTTCGATCACCTCGGGCTCCACCGCGCGGGACAGATCGAGGCGCTTGCGCACGGCTCGGGTCGTCGACAGCAGGTGGTCGACGGTGGCGAGATCCATAGGGCGCATTCGGGGCTCCTCGGGAGTTGCGATCAGGTTCTGCGCGTTCAGGATCCGAGTCGAGTCGGACACTGCGACGGTGTCAAGGTTGTCCGATGAGCACGTCGTCGGCGTCACCTCCCGAGAACGCAGCAGGACGCGGTCGCATCCTGTGGTGGGGGCTGACGCGCCGGTGTCCGCGCTGCGGTGCCGGGCATCTGTTCCGCAAGTACTTCGCCCTCGTCCCCGACTGCCCTCGCTGCGAGCTGCACTTCGAGCGCGAGCCCGGGTACTTCACCGGAGCGCTCGCCATCAACATCACGGTCACCGGTGGCGTCTTCACGGTGATCTTCGTGGCGCTCCTCGCGGCAACGATCCCAAAGGTCCCCGTCGCGCCGATCCTCGCCGTGCTCGTCCCGATCGTCGTGCTCCTGCCGATCGTGTACTACCCGTTCTCGAAGACCGTCTGGATGGCCGTCGACCGCGCGTTCCTCCAACGCCTCGACCCGAACGAGCGCCAGGACGAGCGCACCCGGTAGGCGAACCCACGTCGTAGCGGCGAGACGTTGCTACCCGCCGATGACGAGGTGAGCGACGCACGTCCGGCGCTGCTCTGTTCTCAGGACTCCGACGGGTCGCCTGCGGGGCGCAGGTCGATGCGGAGGATCAGGACACCGTCCTCGAACTCCCACGCAGCGTCGGCGAGCATCGCGAAGTCCTGGAAGTCGACCGCCGCGGCGTCGAGGAACTTCTGACGCTCGGGGCCGGCGATGGGAGGGATCGGGCGATCCCGGACCCGCTCCGCGCGGTCACGGAAGCGCGTGAGCATCGCGTCGACATCGAGTGAGTCCGTCACGGCCACCAGGCTAGGACGCCGGGCCCACCCGCTTCCGGCGTCCCCTCACGCGAGGCGCGCGACCAGGATCCGTGGTCGGCCGGTGAGGTCATCGTGGACGCACACCTCGGCGAATCCGGCATCGACCGCGAGCGCCGCCGACTCGTCGGCCCGTCGAGCATCGATCTCGACGACGAGCAACCCACCCGGCTCGAGCCACGCCGGCGCCGTTCGCGTGAGGTGCGCCGTCGCCTCGAGCCCGGTCGGGCCACTCACAAGGGCGCGGTGCGGCTCGTGCTGCACCACTTCGGGAGGCAGCGCGTCGACCTCGTCGTCGCGGAGGTACGGCGGATTGCTCACGACGACACGGAGTCGCCCGCGCAGCTCGTCGGGCAACGCGTCGAACCAGTCGCCCCGCTCCACCCTGACCCGGGCGCCGGCTGCACCGATCCCGGCAACGTTCGCACGCGCGACTGCGATCGCGTCGGCACTGGCGTCCGTGGCCCACACCAGTGCGTCCGGAAGCTCGGTCGCGAGCGCGAGTGCGATGGCGCCGCTCCCGGTGCCGAGGTCGGCGACGGTGTACTCGGTCGAGCTCCCCGTCCACGCGGCTCGCCGACCCCGTCGGCCGCCGAGCCGCTCGACCTCTTCGATCGCCCGCTCGACGGTGAGCTCGGTCTCTGGTCGGGGGATCAGCACACGGCGGTCGACGAACAGGTCGAGGTCCCGGAACGCCCACGACCCGAGCACGTACTGCAACGGCTCTCCGGCGCACCGTCGTCGCAGCATCTCGTCGACGTGGGGCCCGGCGGCAACCGTCACCGGTTCGTGCTCCGCCGCCACGAGGTCGGCGCCGTGCAGTCCCGACGCCTCCTCCACGATCCAACGCGCCTCGTTCGCCGGGTTCGCGAGACCTGCATCGGCCAGGCAGTGCGCAGCGATTCCGCGGAGCTCGCGCCAGCTCGTCGCGGGTGGCGTCGAGGTCACCCCTCGCCCAGCTGCTCGGCGCGCTCCGCCGCCGCCAGTGCGTCGGTGAGGTCGTCGAGCTGCTCGCCGCCGGCAAGCACTTGCTCGAGCGCGTGCACCGTGAAGCCCACCCGGTGGTCCGTGATGCGGTTCTCCTTGAAGTTGTAGGTACGGATCTTCTCCGAACGCGCCCCGCCCTTCACCTGGTCGCGGCGGGCGCTCGACTGCTCGGCCTCCCGACGCTCCCGTTCGACTTGGAGGAGGCGCGACCGCAGGATTCGCATCGCCTTCTCCTTGTTCTGGAGCTGGCTCTTCTCGTCCTGGCAGGTCACCACGAGGCCGGTCGGCTTGTGCGTGATGCGCACCGCGGAGTCGGTCGTGTTCACCGACTGTCCGCCAGGCCCGCTCGATCGGTAGACGTCGACCTCGAGGTCGTTCGCCGCGATCTCGATGTCGACGACCTCGGCTTCGGGGAGCACCGCGACGGTCGCCACGCTGGTGTGCACCCGCCCCTGACTCTCGGTGACCGGGACCCGCTGCACGCGGTGCGGGCCGGCTTCGTACTTCAGCCGCGTCCAGGCATCGGGGCCCTTCACCACGAGCGTCACCTCCCGGAAGCCGCCCATGTCCGACGCCTGCTTCGACAGCGTCTCGACCTTCCAACCGTGCCGCTTCGCCATCGCGTCGTACATCTGTGCGAGATCGGCAGCCCAGAGGTTGGCTTCCTCGCCACCCTCGGCGCCACGGATCTCGACGATCACGTTCTTGCCGTCGTCGGGGTCGCGGGGGACGAGCAGCTCCTTGAGCTCCGCCTCCAGCCGACCGAGATGTGCCTGCTTCTCGCTGACCTCGGTCTCCAGGAAGTCGCGCATGGCAGCGTCGTCCTCGTGCTCGAGCATGTCGCGAGCGTCACCGATCTCGGAAAGGACGGCGGTGTACGCCTGGTACCCGTCGACGACCGGCTTCAGCTCCGCG
>JANOWV010000473.1:0-6506 GCA_031418075.1 Actinomycetes bacterium | reverse complement strand
GACGTCGCGCAGCAATCCAGTGCGTACAGACGGGGTCCCGATCGCGCTGGTTGCGTTCGGGAAGATGTTCACGGCCGGCGCGTAGACACCAAGGTCCTCGGACCCGCGCTCGATGCGCACACGCGCCTTTACGACACGCTTCTGGTCGGTGGTGGTGGTCTTGGTCCCGAGGAACGTCACTCGGTAGCCCTCGACGATCGCCGACTCGTTGCGTTGGAGGCGAACCTCTCGCTTGGTCGAGTAGGCGCCCGACGCGGCCAAGGCCACCGCAACGAGCACGACGCCGAGGTGGACCACGAGGCCGCCGTAGAGCCGCGGATTCCCCCGCACCATCCGGATGGCCGCACTCCCCAGACCTTCGCGGTGCGCCGCACGACGGGCGCGTACTCCGACGACGAACTGGCGCCCGATCCCACCGATCGCGAACGCGGCGAGCCCGAACGCGACGACGGTGGAGAGCCCGCGCGCGCCGAGCACCACGGCGGCGAGCATCGTGACGCCGCCGGTCCACGCAGGGACGAGGAGCCGGTTGCGCAGGACATCGTTCGACGTCGTGCGCCACGGGAGCGCAGGCGCGACCGCCATCAGGAAGAGCAGCGCGATCCCGATCGGCGTCGTCATCCGATCGAAGTACGGCTCACCGACCGAGAGGCGTCGACCCTGAAGCGCCTCGGCGAGGAGTGGGTACACGGTCCCGAGCAGGACGACGAACGCGAGCCCAGCGAAGAGGAGGTTGTTGGCGAGGAACGCCGACTCCCGTGAGATCGGCGAGTCGATGCGACCCGGCGTTCTCAATGCGTCGCCGCGCCAGGCGATCAGTCCGATCCCGACGGCCGCCACCAGACCGAGGAACACGAGGAGCCACGGCCCGATCGCCGACTGCGTGAACGAGTGGACGCTGTCGATCACACCGGAGCGCGTGAGGAATGTGCCGAGGATGGTGAGGCAGAACGTCGCGGTGACGAGCGACAGGTTCCAGACCCGCAACATGCCCCGCCGTTCCTGCACGATGACCGAGTGGATGAACGCAGTCCCGGTGAGCCATGGGAGCAGCGACGCGTTCTCGACCGGATCCCAGGCCCAGTACCCACCCCAACCGAGGACCTCGTAGCTCCACCACGCGCCGAGCAGGATGCCGACCGTCAGGAACCCCCACGCCACCAGGGTCGCCCGTCGCACGTCGGCGAGCCATCCCTCGCCGAACCGTCCTGTGATGAGCGCCGCGATCGCGAACATGAAGGGGACGGTGAACCCGACGTAGCCCAGGTAGAGCATCGGAGGATGGAACGCCATCAACGGGTGGTTCTGGAGCAACGGGTTCGGGCCCTGCCCATTGGCCGGGATGACCGCGATCTCCCGGAACGGGTTCGCCGGCCCCAGGACGAGCGCGAAGAAGAACAGTGCGATGGCGAGTCCCACGACGGTCGCCCACGCGACCATCCGGTCGGTCGCCCGCGCACGGAACTTCACCGCGACGAACACGAGGTACCCGCCGAGGATCAGCAGCCAGAGCAGGATGGACCCCTCGAGTGCAGCCCACAGCCCTGTGATGGTGAACACGAGCGGCGTCCCGCGTGCGTTGTTCTCGGCGACGTAGCGGAGCGAGAAGTCGTGGGTGAGCAACGCCCATTCCATGACACCCACCGCGACTACCGCGGCGATCAAGACGCCGAACACGAACCTCCGACCAACGACGAGCATCCGGTCGTCGTTCGTCACGATCCCTCGCAGGATGGTGACGACCCCGAGGGCCGCCGCGCTGGCGCCGAACGCAAGCGCAAGGACGCCGAGAGACGCCTTCACGCGCTGCTGGACTTCCGGTCCAAATCGACCTTCGGAGGCGTGTACTCATTGCCGTGCCGGATCATGATGCGGTCGGAGTCGAACGCTTTGGCGCGTCCCCAGTGACCCTCGCACACGATCGGCGCTCCGGCCTTGAAGAGGTCGGGGGGATCACCCTGGTGCACGACCGTCGCCTTGGCCTTCCCATCGGAGACCACGAAGCGGACGCCACCCGGGATCTCGTGGATTGTTCCAGGAACCACCTTGCCGGCAAGGCGGAACCGATCCGAACCCTGATCAGCCCGCCGGGCAACTGCTTCCGACACGGTCCGGAAGTACACGACGTTCTCGGACAGGACCACGCCGAGGACGATGATCGCGACGACCGCCGACGCGCACATCCCGATCGCGATCCATGCACGCTTGCGTCGACGGTCTTCGGTCACGGACGCACCTCTTCGGGGGCTCCGACCGTCGCCTCAGCGCGTCGTGTCCGCCGCACGAGTCGAACCCAGTACGCAGTCACGGCCGCTCCCGTGAGCGCCCAGCCCGCGATGACGTATCCGGCATCGCTCATCGACTCACTCCGGCCGGTGCTTCGACGGATCCTGACGGGCGCCGAGCCTCCGGGGTACCCGCCCCCGCAACCCGCTCTGCGATCGCGACGTCGAGCTCGCGGTCGTCGCGCCCTTCCTCGAGCGCTGCGAGCCGGTACCTGCGGTCGAGGAGGTACACGTACAAGAGGGTGAACGCGAGCGCCCCGAACCACAGGGTGAACGCCATGACACCGTGGATGTTCGCCTTGAGCGAAGGGTCGAACACCGTGGCCTGCTGGTGCAATGTGCGCCACCACGTCACAGAGAAGTGGACGATCGGAACGTCGACGAACGCGATCAGCGCGGCGATCGCGCATCGACGCGCTCGGGCTTCCGGCGAGGTCGGTACCTGTCGGAGCGCGAGGTAGCCGACATAGAGGAAGAAGAGGACGGCAGTCGTGACCAGCCGGGCATCCCACGCCCACCAGACGCCCCAGACCGGTCGACCCCAGAGCGCACCCAACACGAGTGTGAGTGCGGTGAAGAGGACGCCGAGCTCGGCCGAGGCTCCCGCTACCCGGTCCCAGACCATCGACCGCGTGCGCGGCCACAACCAGAGGCCGGAGGCAAGCGCAGTGATTCCGAACGCGAGGTACGCGATCCAAGCCGCGGGGACGTGCAGGTACATGAGGCGTTGCGCGTCGCCCTGGACGGCGTCCGGCGGCGCACCCCACAGCCCGAAGAGGGCGAGCACGACGAGCGCAGCCAACGTGACCCAGCCGAGCGCACGCCCGAACGCGGGCTTCAACAGCGTCATGCTTCCTCCAGCAACGGACCGAACGCGAGCATCCCGACTGCGACGTACAGGACGGCGAAGATCGAGAGGAGCCCGATCCACGGCCATGCGTCGGAGGGGGCCCCGTCGATCGCCGCCTCCCACGCGCGCGTGGCGCCCAACAGCACCGGCGACACCACGGGGAGCAGCAGCACCGGCACAAGGGTCTCACGCACCCGCAGCCCTGCAGCGAGAACTCCGTAGAGGGTACCGGTGGCCGCCACACCCACGGTCGCGGCAATGCTGGCGAGCACGAGCGGCCCCAACGACCCGATGCCGACGTCAAAGAAGAGCACGACCCCGCCCGTGAGGACTGCTTCGAGGACGACGAGCTCGACGGCGACTGCGGCGGCCTTCCCCAGGAACAGCCCGGCCGGGTCGAGTCCGGACATCCGCAGGGCGTCGATCGCGCCGTTCTCGGACTCGACGCTGTACGCGCGCGAGATCGCCAGCAGCGCGGCCAGCAGCACGGTCACCCAGAACAGACCCGGCGCGACTCGACGAAGCACTCCACGGTCGGGATCGAGCGCGAAGGCGAACAACAAGAGGACGATCAGACCGAACGGGAGCACCTGCTGCAGCGTGACTCGCGCGCGGGCTTCGATCCGAAGGTCCTTCCCGGCGACCAAGGCCGCCTCCTGGAACAGGTTCATCGGACCCCGGCCTTCAGCGGCGCGGTCGTGGAGCGTCCCGACACGAGCGTGACCTCTCGATCGGCCAGCGCGCGCACCCGATCCAGCTCATGCGAGGCGAGCACGACAGTCCGCGCCTGGTCGCAAGCACTCCGGAGCACGTCATCGAGGGCCTCGCGACCGTCGGCATCGAGGCCGGCATGAGGCTCATCGAGAAGGAGGAGGTCGGGCGCACGTGCGAGCCCGACCGCGATTGCCAGGCGTCGTCGCTGCCCGGCCGAGAGCCGCCCGTGGCGGACATCGGCAAGCGGACCCAGGCCGAGGGCTCCGAGCGCGGCATCGACATCGTCGGCGCTCCGGCCAACGGCACGAGTGAAGAACGTGAGGTTCTCGCGCACCGTCAGGTCGTCGTAGCAACCGGTCTCGTGCCCGACGAGCGCGAGACGGCGGCGATGCGTACGTCGGTCCACGGCAAGATCGTGCCCGAGCACGCTCGCTTCCCCGGAATGGAGAGGGAGCAACCCGGCGAGAACCCGAAGCAAGGTCGTCTTCCCGGCGCCGTTCCCTCCAGCCAGCAACACCACCTCGCCCTGGTGGACGTCGAGATCGACACCGGCGAGCGCGGGGAAGCGGCCGAGCAGGCAGACCGCGGAACGGAGACGGACGACGGGGTGCACAGCGCCTCCCTGGGTGTGGTGGGGAAGTGTACGGAGATGCCGAACGACTGGGCGAACTGCTGTCGACGTAGTCGTCTGAGACCCGGCGGGGTGCGCGACCCGGTCGGAGACGGCGCCGGACCTAGGATCGCGGGGTGCGGCGTGTGGTGGCGGCTCTCGGACGCACGTTCATCACCGCCGGGATCCTCATCCTCCTCTTCGTGGGCTATCAGCTCTGGGGAACCGGGATCTACACGTCCCGCGAGCAGGACCAGTTGGCGCGCGACTTCGAGACGACGCTCTCCCGTGATGGCGTCCCTGCGCCGGTGACGACAACCACGACGGTAGGGCTCCCCGGTGAGACCACCGAGACGATCGAACCCGCGCTCGATGCCCCGACGATCCCGGCCGAGGGCGACCCTGTCGCACGCATCAAGATCCCCAAGATCGGCGTAGACAAGATCGTCGTGAACGGCGTCTCGCGCGACGACCTCCGCAAGGGGCCCGGCCTCTATCCGGAGACGGCGCTTCCGGGTCAGGCCGGGAACGCCGCGATCGCCGGGCACCGCACCACCTACGGCGCCCCGTTCGGCGACCTCGACCAACTCGTCATCGGCGATCTCATCCAGGTGCAGACCCTGTACGGCGTCTTCAGATTCCGGGTCACCGAGCAGCTCATCGTGGCGCCGTCCGACATCGGCGTGATCGACCCGAAGCCCGTCGACTCGAACGCGCCGAGCAAGGGCCTCGTCCCGCAGATAACGCTCACCACCTGCAACCCGAAGTACTCGGCAGCACAACGCCTCATCGTGAAGGCGGACCTCGCACCGGACCAGGTCGCGCTCCCCGCGCCGACATCGCGCGGGAACCCACAGATCTCGGAAGAAGGGTTGTCGGGCGAGTCCGGGTCCACGAGCCCAGCGGCGCTCGCGGGACTCATCGCCGCACTCATCGGCCTCGCGTGGTGGTTGCTCTTCCATCGTCACCCGAGCTGGACGACGTGGCTCGTCGGCGCCGTTCCGTTCGCGGTCGCGCTGTTCTTCTTCTACTCGTTCCTCGAGCGGGTCCTCCCCGCCAACTACTGACGCCTGGAGTTGGACCGAATGGTCGAAAAGAAGTCGCGACGCGCCCTCCCGAAGGTCCAGAAGTCGTGGGTTGCGACCCTCGTCTCACTGGCCGTGGGGCTCGGTCTCGGGACCACGTTCGGCCGATCCGTGCTCGACTCGGCCGGGATCCCGGAGTCCTGCGTGCGCACGATCACCAGAGCTGAGCGAGCGATCGACACCGGGACGTCGGTCGCCGACCACGGCAAGGCCGCGCTGCGAGCAGTCAAGGGCCTGCGGATCGGTGAGGCCGGAACCCTGCTCGCAGAGGTGAAGCGCAACGCAGCACGCCTGATCGACGAAGCAGGACGGTTCGACGCTGCACGCAAGCGCTGTCGGGCCGACCGCGGGTAACGAGGATCAGCGCCCCTCGAAGCGGGGTGCACGCTTCTCCGCAAAGGCGGCAAGTCCTTCCTGCAGGTCATCGCTCTCGAACGCAGCAACTTCGCGGGCGCCGAGCTCAGCCAGTACGGCGGGATCGAGCGACGCGGCCTCGGCGACCCGATGCAGCGCATGCTTGTGACCCTTGGTGCTCAATGGCGCGAGCGCCGCGATTTCGGATGCGAGCTCGATCGCAGCCGCGACCGCATCCTCGCTGCGTCGCTGGACCAGCCCGACGCGCTCTCCCTCGTCGATGTCCAGCATGCGCGCGGTCAGGAGCACGTCTCGTGCGGCAGCCTGACCGACCACATCGACGAGACGCTGCACGTTCGCCGCGCTGATCAGTACGCCGAGCTTCCCGGCCGGGATCCCGAACCGAGCCGAGGGTGCGACGACCCTGAGATCGCATGCCACCGCGAGCTGCATTCCCGCCCCGAGGGCGGCACCGTTGACGGCGGCGATGACCGGCGCAGGATGCTCGACGACGGCATCGAGCATCAGCTCGAAGGCAGGGCGGAACGTGTCGCCGCCGCCGTGTTCGAGGCCACCGGCAGTGTCGGCCGCGCGACTCCCGAGATCCG
>JANOWV010000472.1:0-2806 GCA_031418075.1 Actinomycetes bacterium | reverse complement strand
GATCGAGACCCTGGAGCGGCGACGCGAACGTTGGCAGATGACGTACCACGTGATCGGCGACGATGTGATGGAGCAGTTCGCGCCCGTCGTGGCGCAACTCGCCGGGAACTGAGGGGCACAGATGGCCCACCCACGGAACTTCCGGTTCGGGGTCACGGCGTGGAAAGCATCGTCGGCTGCTGAAGGCCGGGACTTCGTCCGCAAGGTGGAGGACTTCGGCTACTCGACGGTGTTCATGGCGGACCACTTCCTCGACACGGTGCTGGCGCCGATGACGGGGATCGCCTTCGTGGCCGCGTGGTCCGACACCCTGCGCGTTGGGCACCTCGTGCTCGGCAACGACTACAAGCATCCGGCGATCGTGGCCAAGGAAGCGGCGACGATCGACGTGCTCTCCGACGGTCGCCTCGAGCTGGGTCTCGGTGCCGGCTGGATGCGTACCGACTACGACGCGCTCGGCCTCCCGTACGACTCGCCCGGGATCCGCATCGAGCGGCTCGAAGAGGCACTGGCGGTGGTGAAGGGCGCGTGGGGGAGCGGCCCGTTCGACTTCGCCGGGGAGCACTACATGATCTCCGCGTACGACGGAATGCCGAAGCCGGTCCAGGCCCCCCACCCGCCGATCGTCGTGGGTGGTGGCGGCCCGCGCCTGCTCCGTCTCGCCGGGCGGGAGGCCGACATCGTGGGCATCAACCCGAACCTGCGCGCGGGTGCGATCGGTGCCGACACGCTGCGTGACGCGGCAGCCGACATCACGACGCAGAAGATCGAGTGGGTTCGCGAAGGCGCGGGGGACCGCTTCGACGACCTCGAGCTCCAGATCCGCTACTTCGTCGCGTCGATCACCGACGACCCGCGCAAGCTCGGTGAGCTGGTCGGGTCGAATGCGGGGATGAGCACTGACGAGCTGCTCGATTCCGGGACTGCACTGATCGGAACCGTGGAGTCCTGCATCGAGATGCTGCAGGAGCGACGCGAGAAGTGGGGCGTGTCGTACATCGTGCTCGGCCAGGACACGTTCGAAGCCTTCGCCCCTGTGGTCGCCGCCCTCGCCGGCACCTGACGCCCCCGCTCGCTCGCAGGTCCGAGTTTCCGGGGCCTCGCGCTAAAGTGAGCGCCCACGCGGACGTGGCTCAGTGGTAGAGCATCACCTTGCCAAGGTGAGGGTCGCGGGTTCGAATCCCGTCGTCCGCTCCAAGTTCGTGCAGGTCAGCGGCCTCTTCGGGGGCCGCTGTTGTGTTTCCGCTCCCGGGTGGCAATCACGTTGCCAATCACGGGGACCTCGCGGACGGCCGCGCCGGGCCCCGGCCACGCTTGGCTACAGGTTGTCGACGCGTTCCTCGACGACGCGGCCGTCGTCGGTGCGAGTGCGACGCACCCGGCTCGTGCCGACGCCACCGAAACTGCTCCAGAACACGAGGGATGCCAGCAACCCGATGATGCCAACGACGATGAGGATCAAGCCGATCGTGGCGAGGTTCACGTCGTTGAGGTTGTCGGTCACGCCCCAGCGCAGGACGGCGCCGACGGCGATGAGGACGATGCTTGCACCGAAGCCCATGGGACTCCTCCTGTGGTCGAGTCAGGGGAGTGTGCCCAGGCGGCACCTCGCGCAAACATCGCTGCTCGACTCTCAGGCCATCCGGTAGAGCGCCCGCGCGTTCGCACCGAGGATCTTCTCCTGGTCGTCTGCGTCGAGCGGTGCGATGGTCTCGCGAAGTGCTTTCACCGCACCGGGGAACGTCGCGTCGTGGTGGGGGTAGTCCGAGCCCCAGATCACGCGGTCTGCGCCGAGGTGGGGAAGCAGGACCGGGAGGAGCGGCTCGTCGATCTCGAAGCTGACCCAGCACTGGCGTGCGAAGTACTCGCTCGGCAGGAGACGCATCTCCGGGCAGAAGCCCCCGAACCCGTGGACCTGCTCGTCGAGGCGCCAGAGCCAGTAGGGCGCCCACGCGCCCCCCGCCTCGAGGAACGCGACGTGCAATGCCGGGTGGCGTTCCAGCACACCCGTCGCGATGAGCTGCGCGCACGCGTACATCTGCTCGAACGCGTGAGAGACGGCATGCATGACCATCGGATTGAAGGGCTTGCGGGTGTCGCCCAGCGTCTCGATCGCCGGTGCCGATCCCTCGTGGATCCCGATCGTGACCTCGAGCTCCTCGGCGGCATCCCAGAAAGGCTCGTAGGCGCGGTCGACGATCGAGCGTCCGAGGCACGGGTTCGGACGGAGGAACGCCGCAGGGAACCCGAGCTCCTCATGTGCCCGACGCAGCTCGTGCACCGCGGCGACCGGGTCCTGCATCGGCACCATCGCCGCGCCGAACAGACGCTCTGGCGCGACCGAGCAGTACTCGGCGAGCCAGTCGTTGTAGGCCCGCGCGAGGGTGACCGCTGCGACCGGGTCCTCGATCGCCCAGAAGTTGAGCCCGATCGTCGGGTAGAGCACCGAGACGTCGATGCCCTCACTGTCCATGTCCGGGAGCCGGCGCCGGGCGTCGAACCCTCCTGGGTGAGCATCCTCGAGCCGGGTGGAGTCCGAGAGGTCGCTGAGGGGGGAGTCCGGGGTGCCGAGGCGACCGAGTGAGACCAGCGCGATCTGCTGGTTCCCCACCGTGACATGGTCGAGACCGTGCGAGTCGCGCGTTGTCCGGAGGCGATGTTCCTCCGGGACGGTGTCCCAGGCGTGCATCGGCTCCATCACATGGCCGTCGGCGTCGAAGACCTCCATCGCGTCCCTCCCGCGTGTCTGTGCGCGGGCGACGCTACGCGACCGGAACCCGCTCCGTCGCGACAACCGGCCGAGCGG
>JANOWV010000471.1:0-5638 GCA_031418075.1 Actinomycetes bacterium | reverse complement strand
GATGGCGCGGGGATGCTCGCCCGCTCCGAACGGAGCTTGCGCCGTTGCGCTCGACGATCTCGGCCTTCTCCATGAGCACCAGCACGACGGCTCGGCGGACCGAGACGACGCAGAGCGGCTCGAAGGTGGCGTTGAGCAACAGTGCTCTCCCCAAGCCAGGCTCCTGACGACGTGCGGCTCGGGCAGTCTACCGGTGCGACCGCAACCGGCTGAGGGGCATCCGGCCGACGGCCAGACGTCCGGCTGCCGGACGGGACCGGTCGATCGATCGGCACCAGGCCACGTAGGCGACGAGGTCGCCGGGCAACGGGGCGCGACGCTCCTGCGCGCCTCCGGCCCGATCGCGACCCCGATCGCGACCCCGATCGCGACCCCGATCGCGACCCCGATCGCGACCCCGATCGCGACGAGGGGGATCGCCGTACTGCGTCTCGAGCCGGAACCCCACGAACTCGGTCGGAGGGAGCGGGAAGAACGGCGGGCGATGCCACCAGCCTCGCCGACTGCTGCGACCGATGACCCGCAGCGCGGCGGGCCAGAGCCACGGACGCACGAGGAGTGCTCCTACCGAACGCGTCCAAGAGGAGGAGCGGCGCGGCAACGGCACGCTGTCACCGTAGCGCCGGGACCCGCTGCTACCGTCGCCCGAGACCGGGCACCCACCCTGGTGCAGGTTCGTCGACACCGCCGGTACCCGCGAGCCCGGTAATCCAAGACGAACCCAGGCGATCGATGAGGAGGCGGAGCAGTGGCCCGAGCCGCGACGGCACCCGTCGACGTCGCCGCGCTCGGTGACGCTCTCCTCGCGAACATCGAGCGCGTCATCCGCGGCAAGCGCGACCAGATCCGGCTGGCCCTGGTGTGCCTCTTCGCCGAGGGTCACCTGCTGATCGAGGACGTCCCGGGCGTGGGGAAGACGGTACTCGCGAAGGCGTTGGCGCAGTCGCTGGCGACGACGGCGAACCGCATCCAGTTCACCCCCGACCTCCTCCCTTCCGACGTCGTGGGCGTGTCCGTCTGGAACCAAGCCAAGGCGGAGTTCGAATTCCGGCCCGGTGGGGTCTTCGCCCACGTGGTGCTCGCCGACGAGATCAACCGGGCCTCGCCGAAGACCCAGTCGGCCTTGCTCGAAGCCATGGAGGAACGACAGGTCACGGTCGACGCCACGACCTACGCGCTCCCCCGCCCGTTCCTCGTCGTCGCGACGCAGAATCCGATCGAGCTCGAGGGCACCTATCCCCTTCCCGAGGCGCAGCTCGACCGGTTCCTCATGCGCATCCCCATGGGCTACCCGAGCCGCGACGCCGAGCTCACCATCCTCGAGTCCCATGGCGCCGGCCAGATCCGAGCCGAGTCGCTCGACGCCGTGGCGACCGCGGCCCAGATCGCTGCGGCCGCGGATGCCGTCGCCGCCGTCTACGTGGCCGCCGCCCTGCAGAACTACATGCTCGACCTCGTCGAAGCGACCCGCGCCCACCCAGAGCTGGTCCTCGGGGTCAGCCCCCGCGGAGCGCTCGCCCTGCAGCGGGCGGCTCGCGCGCTGGCGGCGACATCGGGGCGCGAGTACGTGATCCCCGACGACGTGAAGTTCCTCGCCGCGCCAGTGCTCGAGCACCGGGTCATCGTCACGCCGGAGGCCGAGCTCCGCGGCATCACCGGTGTCGACGTGATCCGCGCCGTCGTAGCGTCGGTCGCGGTTCCCGGCGCAACCGGGTAACCGTGGCGCGCTCGCTCGGTGCGCCCGGTCCCACCCGACGCGGCTGGGTGCTCGTCGGGACCGCCTCCGCGCTGCTCGTGGGAGGACGCGTCGTCGGATCCATCGGGCTGGTCGGGCTCGGCCTCGCCGGGCTCCTGCTCACCGTCTTCGCACTCGCGTCGGTCGCGCCCCGCACGCCCGCGCTCGAAGCCCGTCGGGTCGCTCGACCGAGCCGAGTCCACGTCGGTGGAACCGGACGGGTCGTCCTCGAAGGGAAGACGACCGCTCGAACGCCACTCCTCGCGCTCACCGAGTACGTCGACGGGCAACGGCGAGCCGCGCGCTTCATCCTCCCGCCGGGTCCGGCAGGCACCGATATCGAGGCCGTGTACCGCATTCCCACGGAGCGCCGCGGCCGCCACCAGCTCGGTCCGCTCGTCGGCATCGTCAGTGATCCGCTGGGGCTCGCACGACGTTCATGGGAGCTGCTCCCGCCGACCGACCTGGTAGTGCGCCCGCGACTCCACGACATCCTGGCCCCCGGTCGGGGCGGAGGTGGCGAGCAGGACCCGCGTGCCGACGGGCCGCGGGTGCCCGCGTTCGAGGCATCCGGGGACTTCCTCGCCCTGCGCGACTACGAGTCCGGTGACGACCCCCGACGCGTGCACTGGCGCTCGTCGGCGCGCCGGGGCCACCTGATCGTCCGCCAGGACGAGTCCGCGGCCCCGGGTCGGGTGGTCGTGCTCCTCGACACCCGGCCCTGGGTCCACGATCTCCAGTCCTTCGAGATCGCGGTCGAAGCCGTCGCATCGATCGCATTGCGCCTCGACCACGACCGCGCGCCGGTCGAGGTGATCACGAGCACCGGGCAGATCCTCGCCCGGCCCGGCCCCGGGACGCTCGAGCTCCTCATGGACCGCCTTGCCGTCGTGGAGACGTCCGAGTCCGACCTCCTTGCGGCCGTCGGCGCCCGTCTCGCGCGACGACTCGGGGTCGGTGCAGTCATCGCGTGCACCGGCGCACCCGACGACCCCCTCGTCGACGCGATCGCCGCCGTGGGTCGTCGTGCCGAGCTCACGATCGTGGCCGCGAAGGCCTCCGGGCGGCCGGCCACGACGGTGCCCACGGTCGATGCCGCAAGCGGCGACCTCGCCGCGGTCTGGAATCGGGTCATCGCGGTCCGGCGCACGAGGCGCGCCGTCTGATGCCCGCGACCGCCCGAACGACCGTCACTCGAGACCTGCCGGTCGCGGTCGCGCTCGTCCTGCTCAGCACGAGCGTCGCCCTCGCGTTCGATCGCGTCGTCGCGAGCGGTCGGTGGGTCCTCCCACTCGTGGCCGCCGCGCTGCTCGCCCACCTCGTCGGACTCGCCGGGCGGGCGCTCGCGCAAAGCCCCGTCGTCGCGGGCACCGCGTCCGGCGTGACGCTGCTCGCGCTGCTGCTCGTCCTCGCCCCCAGCCCCGGCTCGCCGGGGTCGCTCGTCGACGCGATCGGTGCCGGCTGGCGTGTCGCTTTGGCCGACCCGGCACCGATCCGGGCGACCGACGGTGTGATCATCCTCGCGGTCGTGGTGGTGTGGATCACCGCCGCGTCGGCCGATCAGCTCGCGTTCCAACGCGGCGCCGCACTCGGCGCAGTCGCTCCGGGGCTCGTCGTGGTGGTCTGGTGTGTCGCACTCGGTGTCCGCGCCGACCAGTGGGTGACGATCGGGATCTTCGGAGTCATCGTGGTGGTGTTCCTGGCCATCCAGCACCAGGCCCTCCTCGACCGACGCCGGACGAGGATCGGGACCCGCCGACTCGTCGACGCGCCGGGTCTCGTCGCACTCGGCGTCCTCATCGGGATCGTCGCGGTCGCGCTCGGCGTCGCCGGTGCAGGCGCGATCCCCGACGTGGAGAAGCCGCTGGTCGACGTTGCCGGGGTCGGGACCGACACAGGAAACCGCACCTATCGCACCTCGGTTCCACCGCTCCTCGATGTCGGCGACAAGCTCCGCGAGACCGCCGTGCGCGAAGTCTTCACGGTGACGGCAAACCAGGCCGACTACTGGCGCATCACCGCACTCGACCAGTACCAGGATCTCGGCGGCGGCCAGTGGACCCTCACGGCCGAGGGCGACAACGCGGTCGGCCAGGGCCTCGACGGCACTGTCCCCGGCGACGCGCTCGTGCAGCGCTATCGGATCGGACAGCTCGGCGAACGTTGGATGCCGGCGGCGTTCGAGGCCGTGTCGGTGAGCGATCCCGCCACGCTGTTCGTGCGCGCGTCGACCACGCTCGTGAGCGCGGCCGACGTCGTCGACGGCCAGCGCTACACCGTTCGGTCCAAGACTCCACCCGTCGCACTCGATGCCCGTCAGCGTGGCGCCGCCGATCGGCCCATCCCCAGTCGCCTCCAGCGGTACACGGTCCTGCCACCGGAGGTCCCCGCGGTGGTGCGGTCGGAGGCCGAGCGGGTGACGGCCGGCCTCACGAGCCCGGTCGACCGCGCCCAGGCGCTGCGCGACTACTTCCGCGACGGATCGTTCACCTATGACACGACCATCACACTCGGCGACGACATCGGGGCGACGTCGCAGTTCCTCCGCGACCGGCGCGGCTTCTGCGTCCAGTTCGCGAGCACGTATGCGCTCATGGCGCGAGCCGTCGGACTCCCGAGCCGGATCGCGGTCGGGTTCACCCCCGGGACGCCCGATCCGGCCACCGGGGCCTACTCCGTGACGAACCACGACGCGCACGCGTGGCCCGAGGTCTGGTTCGCGGGCGTCGGCTGGACCCACCTCTTCGACCCCACGCCCCCAAGTGACGCGCCGGGCGGGAGTGCACTCCCGAACGAGGTCCCGCCCACCGAGGCGACCCCTCCCGGGCTCGGCGACCCCACCTCGACGCCGGGAGCCACGACCCCTGCGACCGATCCGACCTCGGTCACGTCACCCTCCGGGACACCGGACCCCAACCCCACGCCGGGCGCCGACCAGAGCGGTGGCGTCTCGATCGCAGCCGACACCACGTCCAACACGAGCGGGGGATCCTTCCTGCTCGTGGTCGTCCTCGTGCTCGCGGTCGCGCTGCTCGGTCCGGTTGCGCTGGTACTAGCCCTCAAGGCGCGCCGGCGTGGTGCCCGTCGGCGCGCGTCCGACCCCCGTGTCGCCATCTCGGGGGCATGGCAGGAAGCCCTCGACACGCTCACCGACCATCGAGTGCAGTCGTCGGCGGCCGAGACGCCGTTCGAGCTCGCCCGACGCCTCCCCGACGTCGCGGGCGCGGGGACCTCAGAACCGCTCCACGCGCTGGCCGACGTGTACACGTCCACGGCCTACGCAGCCGACGAGCCGCCCCGCGATCGGGTGCGCTCGGCATGGGCGGAGGTCTCGATGTTGCGCCGCGCGCTGCGGACCAACGAAGGAGTGCTCGCGCGCATGCGTGCCGCACTCTCGCCGATCACCCTGCGGCGTCAGCCGAGCTCGGTCGGATGGTCCGCTCGCCGGCGCGCACCTTCCACCGAGGGTTGACCGACAGGTCGGAACTCGCGGACACCGGTGTTGCGACCCCAGCGTGACGCCAGGGGTGAGATGCAGCCTGCGGTCTCGGGATCAGCCCGCGTCGTCGTCGCGCTGCCACCGCTCGCGCCAGCGCTGCCCGGCTTCACCGAAGACCCCCTTGAGGGCGCCCCCGCTCAGCGAGCCGGTGAGGCTCTCCAGCCCTGCCCGTCCCATCTTGCGGACGTTGCCCTCGATGACGAGCAGACAGACCAACATCACGACGAATCCGACGACACCCAGTGCGAGCACGCTCGTGAACGTTGCCAGCAACAGGACGAGTCCGGCGACGAAGCCGAGCGCGGCCCACTTGATGAGCCGCGCCGAGTGCCGGTAGAGCGTCGTGTCCGACACCTGCTGCGCCAGCTTGGGATCGGAGGCCGAGAGGTTGGCCTCGATCTCGC
>JANOWV010000470.1:0-2615 GCA_031418075.1 Actinomycetes bacterium | reverse complement strand
CGGACGTAGGCGGCGAGGGCCTTGTTCGACGTTGTCTCCTCGAGTGGCAGCGCACTCAACGGGATGTACTGCCCATCGACGTCGGCACCCCCGGTCAGGAACTGGTCGCTGTAGCACGCACGCGAGCAGTCCCAAACCTCGACGGAGCTCAGGCCCTGGAGCTTGGCCTCGCGTCGGAGCGATGTCGCCTGCGCGTCGGCCATGAGGGCGTAGACGTAGTTCGAGCCGGCATCCTTCGCGCTCGCGACGAGCGGGGTGAACGCCGTTTGCGGCGAACGAGCCGAGATGCCGTAGAAGCCGTCGGCATCGAGCTTGACGCCGAGCTTCTCGACGCCGTCGCAGATCGTCAAGCCGGTGATCGTCGTGCTGCGAAGGTCGTTCTGTCCGATGCAGATTCCGTGGAGGTCGGGGAAGCGCTTCGCGTAGTACCGGACCTGCCCCTGGCTGATCCGGTAGGTCTTGACTGCCTTGTCGTTGGTGCTGCAGTCGATGGGTGAGGGGGCGATCGAGTACGACACTGGTGAGCACTGCTGTGCGCGATCCTGGGTGACCGTGGGGATGTCCGGCAGTCCGGTCGGCGTACCGGTCGCATCGACACATCCGACCATGTCATCGACATTCGACAGGAACACGGCGGCGGTCCCGACCATCGCGAAGTCTTCGGCGCACGCCTTGATGGTCGCGTTTCGTGCTTCGTCGGGACTCAGCTTCGAGTCGATGAAGTCGACAACGAGCTTGCGACCGGCGACGCCCCCGCGCTTGTTGATGTACTTCGCGTAACCCCGGATCGCATCGACCTGACCTTGGAACACTCCCGGACTCAACGGGCTGTCGACGTCGGCGACGATCGCGATCCGGATCTCTTTGGCGCTGATCCCGATCTCACCGGCGGCCGGCTTCTCCTCGGCGGCGGCGCCCGGTTGGGCGGCGAGAGAGAACACGGCGGCCGCTACGGCGAACGTGAAGAACCATGCGGCGATCCGCGGCTTGCGCATCCGATCCTCCTGGAGTCGACCCATCGATCGCGGCGGACGGCGATACCGGCGGAAACCGCGCTCTCGGCCCTTTACTTTCTGGGCGGGAGTGTAAAGATGCGCGCCGATGAGCGCAAGGTCGAACAGCGCGGGAGCGATCGTGGCCGCCGCGAGGCAGGCGATCGCCGAGAGAGGTCCTCGGCGGCTCACCCTGTCGGCCGTCGCGGCAGCAGCCGGTGTCTCCCGACCGACGCTGTACCGCTGGTTCCCGACCAAGGACGACCTCCTCGCCGCCGTCACGACCGTTGAGAAACAGCAGTTCGATGTCGGCCTGGAGATCGCGATCGAATCTCATCGGGCACCGGCTCGGCGACTCGACGCTGCGCTCCGGTACCTCGTCCTGTACCTCGATGCGTCGAAGGGACCGAACCCGATCGGAGTCGATCCCGCCTACGCGCTGCAGTCGCTGGAGCGAATGCTCACACCGCAGGTCGACGCGCTGGTCCGCCTCCTCGACGGTGCGCTCGACGAGATCCCGTCTGTTGGCTGCGGCCAGATCACTCGGGATCAGGCGGCCGAGGTGCTGGTCCGACTCGCGTACTCGCACTACGTCGTGCCGAGCGCGGAGCCCGAGATGCTGCTCATGACGATCCGTCGGTTCGCGGGGCTGGCGACGCGGTCGTTGCGGCAGGCGGCTGGATGACGACCGCGGACGATCTCGTCGCCCAGGCACGCGACCGCACGGGACTGTCCGACCTCGGTTCGGAGTCGTACCGCGACGGCTTGCATGCCTTGCTCGAAGGTGCCGAGGCGGCGGGGACGATGAACGACCTCGGCGTCGCGGTCCTCCACGATCAGGTGGTCGAGCTCCTCTCGAACCGGCTCTCCATCGAAGACTGGTACCGACGCCACCCCGAGATCGACGACCAGGAGATTCCGGCCCCCCTGTTCGGTTTGGGTCTTCCCCGTACCGGGTCGACGGCGCTGAGCTACCTCCTCGCCCAGGACCCCTCCACACGTTCGTTGCTCACTTGGGAGTCGTTCACGCCGACGCCGCCTCCGGACCCTTCAACCTACGACACCGATCCGCGGATCGAAGACGCGGCGGTCCGGATCTCGTTGATCGGCGATCTGGCGCCGCACTTCGCGAGCATGCTGCCGTCGGCTCCGGCGGGACCGAACGAGTGCCTCCAGCTCCTCGCCCTCGACTTCCGATCCGCCACCTTCGCCTCGCTGAGCGACAACCGGGCTTACCAGGAGTGGCTCGAGCACTGCGACATGGTGCCGGGCTACCAGTACCACGAGCGGGTCCTGAAGCTTCTCCAGTGGCGCTTCGATCCCAAGCCTTGGCGGCTGAAGACACCGGCGCACATGCACTGCATCGACGCGCTCCTCGAGGTCTACCCCGATGCGTCGTTCGTGATGACGCACCGCGCCATCGCCCAGGTCATCCCATCACTCGTCAGCCTCCTCGACACGACGACCAAGATGCTCCGTGACGGACCGCTCGCACCGGACTTCGCCGCGAACCAAGCAGCGCTCTGGGAACGTGCGCTGCGAAAGACCATGACGTTCCGCGACGGAGGCGGAGAAGCTCGGTTCTTCGACATCGGCTTCACCAGCTTCCAGCGCGACCCGCTG
>JANOWV010000469.1:0-1670 GCA_031418075.1 Actinomycetes bacterium | reverse complement strand
AGACTAGACCTTGTTCAAGGATCTCCCGCCTGGTGGTCTGGATAACCGGGCCGAGCGTCAGCGCAGCCGCACGATCGGGCTCTTCGTGATCCGCAGCAGCCGCGGGAGCCGCTCGTGGGCTGCGAGGAGCCGCCGGAAGCGCCGGGGGTGCCGCAGCATCCTCAGCTTCCAGCGCGGCACGCG
The DNA here is from genome assembly GCA_031418075.1 of Actinomycetes bacterium. Taxonomy (GTDB): domain Bacteria; phylum Actinomycetota; class Acidimicrobiia; order IMCC26256; family PALSA-555; genus DASUAO01. The sequence goes on along the minus strand of JANOWV010000469.1, from coordinate 1,487 downwards.
GCGTCGGCGGAGCCGGTTGAACACGACGAGGTCGTGGTACGAGCGCGCCGCGGCGTCCCAGTCCTCGAAGGACACCGCCCGTAAGTAGTCGTCGAGCGAGGCGTCGAAGAACCGCGGCGCGATGTGGTCGGAGAAGTAATAGCGACCCAGGCGCCTGTCGTCGGCGATCGAGTCTCGGAGCTTCGCGCTGAAGCGGAGGCGGCTCTCGGCGAAGCGGCGGGTCGCAGAGTCGCTGTCGGAGTGCACGCGGTAGAGGGTCAGCGCCTCAGGCGTGAAGGCGAACCGGGCGCCGGCGCGGAATGCCCGCACGTAGAGATCGTCGTCCTCGTACCCTCGCAGGGTCGCGTCGAAGCCTCCGAGCTGCTCGAACGCCGCGCGCCGCAGCACGCTGGCCGACGGGAGGACCATCAGATCCCGTTCGATGCACGCGCGCAGGGTCTGCTTCGGGTGCTCGACGTGGTGCTGGTCGAGGTATCGGCGTGTGACGACCTGCCCGTCGGTGTCGATCTCGTCGAAGTCGCTGTAGGACCACGCGACGTCGGGGTCATCGCGGAGAGGGCGGCAGAGCGTCGCGAGGTGCTCGGGCTTCCAGCGGTCGTCCTGGTCGAGGAACGCCACCAGCTCCCCGGTCGCAACGCGGACGCCCGCGTTGCGCGCGGCCGACTGTCCGGCGTTCGGCTGGTGCACGACTCGGATCGAGAACGGTGCCGCGAGGGTGTCGAGGAACTCGAGGTCGCTCGCCGCGGAGCCGTCGTTGACGACGACGAGCTCGTCAGGCGGCTCCGTCTGGGTGGCGAGGCTCTCGACCGCACCGCGCACGTACCGACTGCCGTCGAACACGGGCAGTACGGCGCTCACGCGCAGCGGGCTCCGCACCAGCGCAGGTGCGAGCAGCGGATCGCCCTCATCGAGGTCGAGCGTGTCGAGGTCGACATGGTGGAGGAAGCCGGGGTCCTGGTACCCGCGTGCCCAGCGCTGCGCACGTTCGGCGGCGCGCTCGGGGGTCTCCGTGACGAGGTCGCGCTGGTAGCCCAAGGCTGCCGTGGTGGTCTCGGTCGCCGTGTACCAGCGGTGGCGCTCGGAGAGCCGTTCGGCCAGGTAGGCGAGGTTGGTCTCGACGGTCTCCCACAGGTCTGGGTGCAGCGCGGTGTCGGACCGCACCGCGAACGCGAGGTGTGTGAGAGTCGGCGACGCGAGGCACAGCTCGAGCATCGCTTGGAAGTGCGCCGGGTCGAGCCATGGCGACAGCGTCTCGAAGGTGCCGGTCGGCCGCGCCGGCACACCCGATCGGTCCATCGCGAAGGTCAGCCCGGATGTGAGTGGGAGGATGGCCAGACCGTCGGTCCGGTCGGGATCGGGGCGACGGAAGTCGTCGCGTCGCGGCCGGTACGCGAAGTGGGGCACCGTCTGGGTGTCCTGTACCCAGCCGGTGGTCTCTTCAGCGTCGGCCGACATGAGGCCGCGGACGGCGACCAGGCCCGGCGCGA
>JANOWV010000468.1:0-9841 GCA_031418075.1 Actinomycetes bacterium | reverse complement strand
GCTCGACGGGCCGTACTTCGAGGAGACCATCTACGTCACGCCGTCGCGCCAGCCGACCGGCGTCCTCGCAGCCGTCGCCCGAGCCACAGCCGATGCGTGCACTGCAATCGGGCTGAGCGAAGGCCCGATCCACGCCGAGCTCCGCGTGCACGACGGGCGCGTGTCGGTGATCGAGGTCGCGGCGCGATCGATCGGGGGGCTGTGCGCGCGCTCGTTGCGCTTCGGCGCCGGGATCAGCCTCGAGGAGGTCATCCTGCGCCACGCACTCGGCATGGGCATCGAGACGCTCGAACGCGAGTCGGACGCGTCGGGCGTGATGATGCTGCCGATCCCTCGCGCCGGGCGCCTCGACGGTGTCGACGGCCAGGACGCCGCGCGTGCGGTACGCGGTGTTGTCGGGCTCGAGATCACCATCCCGCCCGGCCGGGTCGTGCAGCCGCTCCCCGAGGGCGACCGCTATCTCGGCTTCGTCTTCGCCCGCGCCCACACCCCTGCGGCCGTCGAGCACGCGCTCCGCACCGCCCACGCTGCCCTCGACATCCGCATCTCAGCCGCCCCTGCTTCTTGATGCGTCCACCGCACCTAGCCTTCGTGACGTGAACGTCCTGGTCGTCTCCTGCTACGAGCTCGGTCACCAGCCGCTCGCAGCGGCGAACGCCGCCGCGCAACTGCGGGCCGCGGGCCACGACGTCCGCGTGCGGGACCTGGCGCTGGAGGAGTGGGACGAGTCATTCGTCGACTGGGCCGACAAGATCGCGTTCTCGGCCCCGATGCACACCGCGATGCGGATCGCCCGTCGCGCGATCGAGCAGGTGCGGAGCCAGCGAGCAGAGGTCGACGTCGCCGCGTTCGGCCTCTACGCCGCCATGCTCGACGATGTCGCCGACCAGGTGCTGATCGGTGAGACCGATGCCGCGCTCGTCGCGTGGGTCGGCGGCGCGGAGATCGACACGCCGATCGCCCTCGGGCGTGAGGCTGCCTCACCAGGCGCGCCGCTCCCGGCACGCGATCTCCTCCCCTCGCTCGAGCAGTACGCACACCTCGCCCTCGGAGGCGACGAGCGGGTGGTCGGCTACGTGGAAGCGAGCCACGGGTGCGCACACCGGTGCGAGCACTGCCCGGTTCCGGTCGTGTACGACGGCCGGATCCGCATTGTGGACGCCGATGCAGTGCTCGCCGACGCCGCGCAGCAGATCGAGGCTGGAGCGCGTCACATCACCTTCGGCGACCCGGACTTCTTGAACGGTGTCCACCACTCCCTGCGCGTCGTGCGGGCACTACACGAGCGTTTCCCCGACGTCACCTTCGACTGCACCGTGAAGGTCGAGCACATCCTGCGGTTCGAGGACGTCTGGGCCGAGATGGCTGCGTCCGGCTGCCTGTTCGTCGTCTCCGCGTTCGAGTGCGTCGACGAGCCCACCCTGCACCGGCTCCGCAAAGGGCACACCGTGCCCGACATGGCCAGGGCCGTCGCCATCCTCCGCGCGCACAACATCGAGATCCGCCCGACGTGGATGCCCTTCACGCCCTGGACCACGCTCGAGCGCCTCCAGGTCCTGCTCGAGTTCGTCGCCGAACACGACCTCGTGGGCAACGTCGACCCGGTCCAGTACACGATCCGCCTGCTCGTTCCCGCCGGATCGCTGCTGCTCCGTCATCCCGCGTACGCCCAGACGTTCGGAACGTTCGATGCCGAACGCGGTGCGCACCCTTGGAAGCACCCTGATCCGGTGATCGATGAGCTCCAGGTCCGGCTCGCGGCGCTCGTCGAGGGTCGTCAGACCGCCGGAGACGACATCGGATCCATCTACAACGCGGTGCGCGAGTCGTGTGGGCTCCCCCAGGTCCAGATCGACGCCGGTGCGACCGAAGGGAGGCCACGACTCACCGAGCCGTGGTTCTGCTGAGCGGAGCCCACCGCGGGCCAGTTCGGCCCGTTCGACTCCGCCTGAACGCCCCACGCCGGATCAGTCGGCGATGAACTCCAGCGCGGTGACCTTCCAGCCCGCGGCCTCGGTGCCGTTGAGGGTGAACGTCGCCGCCCCGCCCTCGTAGGAGTACTGGCACTGCGGCACGCCGGGGTCGGGACCGTCGCAACCCTGGAAGACCCACTGCGCACCGGCGCCGTTGCCACGGAAGAGCTCGTCGACGACCTGCTGGTCCGCACACCGTGCCGCCGCGGCCTTCGCACCTGCGATCCACGAGCCCACGAGGGTGTCCGTCGCATCCCGCGGGGTCGTGCAGACGATCCCGACGGTCACCGCCGTCTCCTCCGGCACGGCGGTCGACACGGTCACCGACGGTGACGTCGTCGTCGCCTTCGGCGTCGTCTTCGTCGTCGAGTCATTGCGATCGACGACGGCGAGCGCGACGCCGAAGCCGATGAGCACGAGCAGCAACGCGCCATTGACGTACAACAGCATTCGGGTCCGGGAGCTCACCGGGTTCCGTCCCCGCTTCGAAGCACGTTCAGTGCCGAGCCGGCCCGGAACCATCCGATGTGCTCGTCGGACATGGTGTGGGTGGTCTCGATCTCGTCGCTGCTGCCGTCAGCGTGGCGGAGCACCACGGTGACCGGGCGACCCGGAGCGAGATCGGCGATCCCGACGATGTCGATCTCGTCGTCGACGAGGATCCGCTCGTAGTCGTCGGGGTTGGCGAACGTGAGAGCGAGAACTCCCTGCTTCTTGAGGTTCGCCTCGTGGATCCGGGCGAACGACCGCACCACGATCGCCTTCGCACCCATGTAGCGGGGCTCCATCGCCGCGTGCTCACGCGACGATCCCTCGCCATAGTTCTCGTCGCCGACCGCGACCCACGCGATCCCGGCGTCCTTGTACGCCTTCGCCAGCGCTGGGAGCGGCGTGACGGAGCCATCGCGCACATCGATCCCGGTGCCGGCCTCGTCGAGCGAGAACGCGTTGTTCGCACCGATGAAGAGGTTGCCCGAGATGTTGGTGAGGTGGCCCCGGAAGCGCAGCCACGGTCCGGCCGGCGAGATGTGATCGGTCGTGCACTTGCCGACCGCCTTGAGCAGGACCCGCAGCCCGACGTAGTCGTTGCCGTCCCAGGCCGGGAACGGCTCGAGGAGCTCGAGGCGCTCGGAGTCGGGCGCGACGGCGATGTCGATCGTCGACCCCTCGGCGGCGGGAGGGACGAAGCCGGACTTGCCGGGATCGAACCCCTTCGACGGGAGCTCGTCGGCCGACGGCGCAACGAGTCGCAGCTCGCCTCCGCCGTCGGTCGCGATGGCGTCGTGGACGAAGTCGTGATCCAGACGACCCGTGAGTGCCATCGCCACGACGGTCTCCGGCGAGCCGATGAACGAGAGAGTGGAGGGGTTGCCGTCGTTGCGCGCCGGGAAGTTCCGGTTGAACGACGAGACGATCGTGTTGGTCTCACCCTTCACGATGTCGTCGCGCTTCCATTGGCCGATGCACGGCCCACACGCGTTGGCGAGGACGGTGGCGCCGATCGCCTCGAGATCGGCGAGCAACCCGTCGCGCTCGATCGTCGCCCGCACCTGCTCCGATCCCGGCGTGATGAGCAGCGGGGTGCGGACCTTCATCCCTGCTGCCGACGCCTGGCGGGCGACGTGCGCAGCTCGTCCGATGTCCTCGTAGGAGGAGTTCGTGCAGGAGCCGACGAGCGCGTACGAGATGTCGAGGGGATAGCCCCCCTCGAGTGCCGCGGCCTTCACGTCCGAGATCGGTCGGTCGAGGTCAGGGGTGTGCGGGCCGACGAGATGCGGCTCGAGTGCGTCGAGGTTGATGTCGATGACGCGGTCGTAGAAGCGCTCGGGCTCGTCGGCGATCTCCGGATCGCTGCGCAGGTGCTCGGCGTTGCGGTCGGCGAGGTCGGCAAACGCCTCGCGCCGGGTCGCCTTCAGGTACGCGGCGGTGCGATCGTCGTACGGGAAGATCGAGCAGGTCGCACCGATCTCAGCGCCCATGTTGCAGATCGTGGCCTTGCCCGTCGCCGAGATCGACGCGGCACCTGGTCCGAAGTACTCGATGATCGCGCCCGTGCCGCCCTTGACGGTGAGGATCCCCGCGACCTTCAAGATGATGTCCTTGGGGGACGCCCATCCTGACAAGGTGCCCGTGAGGCGGACCCCGATGACCTTGGGGACCCTGGTGTTGAACGGCCATCCGGCCATGACATCGACCGCATCCGCGCCGCCGACGCCGATCGCGACCATCCCGAGCCCGCCCGCGTTCGGGGTGTGGCTGTCGGTCCCGATCATCATCCCGCCCGGGAACGCGTACTGCTCGAGCACGACCTGGTGGATGATCCCCGACCCGGGCTTCCAGAACCCGATGCCGTACTTCGCCGAGACGGAACGGAGGAACTCGTACACCTCGGCGTTGTCGTCGATGGCGGTCTCCAAGTCGGCGTCGGCGCCAACCCGGGCCTGGATGAGGTGGTCGCAGTGGACCGTGGACGGGACCGCGACCTGCGGGAGCCCCGCGGTCATGAACTGCAGGAGGGCCATCTGCGCCGTCGCATCCTGCATGGCGACCCGATCAGGCCGGTAGTCGGCGTAGTCGACGGCCCGCTCGACGCCGATCGTGTCGGCGTCGTCGGCGTGCGAGAACAGCACCTTCTCGGTGAACGTGAGCGGACGACCGAGCCGGCGACGGCCGGTCGCCAACGCCTCGGGAACGCGGCCGTACAGGATTTCAACGAGCTCGATCGGGGTGGTCGGCCCGACTGGTGACGCGGCCATGGGGATACTCCGGGTCTCGGGGGTGCTCTTCGCAGGCTACCGCCCGCACATTCGGGAAGATCAGGCCGATCGATGGGTCAGCCGACGCGCGGGGTCGTCGTCATCTGATCCAGCAGCCATCGGGCCACCACGGTGCCCCCTTCACCCGTGAAGTGGACCCAGTCCTGCCGCAGCTCCTTGCCATCGATCTCGGCGTGGCACACCCCCTTCGGGCAGACGAAATGCGCGAGGTCGATGAAGCGGTCGTGGCCGGGCGACGCGGTGATCGCAGCCCGCAGCACGTCATTGCCGCACTGGACGACCTCCAGCCACGACGGTGGGAAGATCTCGGGCGTCGGGGGCGGAGCGATCGAAGCGACCCACACAGTGGCGCCCCCGGACGCGAGGAGAGTCAGCGCGTCGACGACTTCCGAACGGTAGAACTCGTCCCATTCCGGTGAACACGCCGTGAGCCAGCGACCGCCGACCTTCTCGTCCTCCACTCCGGGTGCGCCCAACGCCAGGAGGACGTCAGTGGGTTGCAGGGCTGCGACCTCGTCGCGCCACCGCTCCGGCCATTGTCGGCACACCTCCTTGGTCGTGATCTCGGGTGGCGGGCCCTCGGACGTGATCAGCGGTGCCCGGTGCACGTCGCCACGGGGGATCTGACAGGCCACGACACCACCGTTGAAGGAATCGATGCCTTCGGTCGTCTCGATCGCGTCGAACTGCACCCCGAGCGATTGCGCAACCGAGTCCCCGACCACCAGCAATCGTCGGGTCGTCGGGTCCGTCGGGGCCGTCGACGAGGGAGCCGCGGTGACCAACCGCTTCGCCTCGATGATCGTGTCCTCGGTCGTCGGTTGCGCGACCGCACCGGCCGTCGCTACCAGCGCGATCGCGATCGTCACGATGATCGCCACCGGTGCAACGACACGGATCGGGCGCCCGCGGAGGGCCCCCCGCCGGATCGGGGCCTCGACGAGCGTGTACGACACCACCGCGATCGCGAGGCTCACGCCGACGCGCACCGCGGTGAGCCCCCATCCGTCGAGGCCCGTCCGTGCTTGGTCGAGCCACACGAAGACCGGCCAGTGCCAGAGGTACAGGCCGTAGCTGACCAACCCGAGGAGTCTGAGGGGCACGGCGGAGCAAGCAATCGCGATCGGTCCCCGTAGTGGATGCGCGGCCGCAGCAAGCACGGCGACGGCTGCGACCCCCGACGCCAACAGCCCCCCTCGCAGCAGCAGGCGATCCTGCCCACCCAGGTCGACCCATGCCCAGGCGAGCCAACCGACACCCGCGAGACCGACCGCCTCCAGCGCCACCCGTCCGCGGGTCGAGGAGGTCGTGCCGCGCCACGCGACGAGTGCCGCGAGTGATGCACCGAGGAGGATCGCCGGCGCGCGTGTGTCGGTGCCGAAGTACACACGCGCATCCGATGCCCCACCACTCGCCAGGACGAGCGCGAGCGTCGCGAACCCGGCTCCGCCGATCCCGGCAACCGCGAGCACCATCGGTGCGATCGGGCGCCTTGTCCGTCGGACGATCGCACCGACGGCGACGAAGATCACCGGCCACACCAGGTAGAACTGCTCCTCGATCGCGAGGCTCCAGGTGTGCTCGAACGGACTGGGCGCACGGAAGAGCGCCCAGTAGTCGTTCCCCGAGCCGATGGAATGCCAGTTCGCGACGTACCCAAGCGTCGCGAGAGCGTCGGACCGGATCCTGGCGAGCTCGGTGGGCGCGGCGATGAAGGCGGCGTACCCGCCGACGGCCAGCACCACGAGCAACAGGGCGGGCAGCAGCCGACGGGCCCGTCGCACCCAGAACGCGCCGAGACGGATACGCGTTCCGTGGCGCCATTCGGCGAGCAGCAGGCTCGTGATCAGGAACCCCGACAGGACGAAGAAGAGATCGACGCCCAGATAGCCCCCGCGCAAGTGCCCGCTGTGGAACAACAGGACTCCGACGACGGCTGCGCCGCGCAGCCCGTCGAGCGCCGGGACATGCGGGATTCGCGGTTGCCCCGCCGGTCGCTCCGTCGTCACCGTGATCCAACGTAGGGCAGGTCGACTACGTGCGGTCGACCTCTTCCACCACGACGGACTTCATCACGTCGCCAACCTGCGTGGCCTGCGCGATGTCGACCCCATCGGTGACGTACCCGAAGAGGTTGTAGTCCTTGGTGAGCTTGCGAGTGCAGTCGTCGATGCAGATGAAGAACTGCGAACCGTTGGTGTTCGGACCCGAGTTCGCCATCGCGACAGCACCGAGGACGTACTCCCCCGTCACCTTCTCGTCGGCGAACTTGTACCCCGGTCCACCCGTCCCGCTGCCGTTCGGACACCCGCCTTGGACGACGAAGCCGGGAACGACGCGGTGGAACGTGAGGCCGTCGTAGTAGCCCTGCCGGGCAAGACCCACGAAGTTGTTGACCGTCTTCGGCGCGAGCTGCGGGTCGAGGTCCATCACGATGGCGCCACGGTCAGTGGTGACGGTGGTCCGGTAGAGCTTCGAGTCGTCGATCTGGGTTTCGGGCTGGTCGGGCATCGGTCAGTGCCTTCCTGGATTGTCGGTGCTTCGGGGTCAGTGGTCCGCGTCGGCGACACGGGAGGTCGGTGTCAAGGTTGCCCGGTGGTGGTCGTGGCGCTCGACTCGAGCGCCGAGGTCACGTCGGCGAGCAGCCGACGGGCCTGCTCGGCGAACGTGCCGCTCGGTTCGGCCACGAGGTACCGCTGCAGATCGCTCTGGGCGCCGGCGAAGTCGCTGAACTCGTTCGCCCGCACGATCGCCCGGAAGAACCGGGCGTCGGCGTACTCCGGATCCAGCTCGACGGCTCGATCGAGACGCTCCACGGCCCGGTTCACCAACCCGGCCGCGTCCGCTGCCGGAGCCCGGCCCGCGGTCAGGTAGAGGATCCGGCCGGACTGGGCGACGGCTTGGGCGTTCGAGCCGTCGACGTCGATCACAGCGTCGTACTGCCCGAGTGCGCCGGCAAGGTCGCCGTCGGCCTCGAGGAGCTGTGCGTAGAGAAGTCGGGTCGCGACGTTGCCCGGATCTGCTTCCACGGCCGCCTCGAGCTGACGCAGCCGATTCGCCGACGCCGAACCCGTCGATGTCGTGCCGGTCGACGAGTTCCCGCTGGCCGTCTGGCCGGGGAGGCGAGCTCCGAGGGCGAGCGCGAGTGAGATCCCCGCAGCCGCCGCGAACGCGGCGATGAGCACGATCGCGAGCACCTTGCGGCGTCGGGAGGGCGATGCTTCAGCGGGCCGGGCATCGACGCCGTCGCGCAACACGCGGATCGTCGCCGCGGCTCGGGCGGTGTAGTCGTCGTGGAGGGCCCGGTAGGACTCCTCGTCGATCCCGCCGTCGGCGCGCTCGGCTTCGAGGTCGTCGAGCGACTGGATGAGAAAGTCGCGCTCGGTCTCGAGCTGCGTCTTCGTGAGGTCGTCACCCATGGCCAGTCCCGCGGCCGGACCCGCGGCGGGTCGACTGCACGAGCGCCTCATCGGCATCGGTTGCACGCATCTTCGGCGCCCGCTTCCACCGCGCGAATGCGAACGCCAGCCCACCGGCGCCGAGGACGAGCGCGGTGATCGGGAGACCCCACACGACGATGCCGATCCCGCCACTCTCGGGCTTCAGGAGGATCGAGTCGCCGTAGCGGTCGACATACACCTGCCGGATCTCGGCATCGCTCTGCCCGGCGGAGATCCTTCGGCGGAGATCGGCGCGGATCGCTCGTCCGCTGGTCGTCGCCGAGTCGGCGACCGACAATCCTTCGCAGTCCGGGCACTTCAGCTCGGCGGCGAGCGCGAGCGCGTGCTCCCGGATCGTCGGTGGGTGCGAAGCCGGCCAGACCGCCCACACCAACGCGGTCGCGACGAGGACGCCGAGCGCCAGCCAGGGTCCGAACCGTCGGAGCCCCGCGACACGACTCACGACGATCCTCCTCGCGCCGCCGCGAGCATCTGTTCCAGTCCCTTCACGGTGGCCGGACCGATCTGCGACGCGACGATCACGCCATCGGGGGTGATCGCGAAGGTCTCGGGTTGCCCTCTGGTTCCGAACCCGAGCTGCGCGGCGGAGTCGGGATCCATGGCGATGATCCACGCGATGCCTTCGGCGCGGACATAGTCGCGTACGGCGCGACGCGAGTCATCACGCACCATGCCCACGAACGCGAAGTCGGGTTCGCCGCGGTGCCGGTCGTAGAACTCGCGCAGTGCCGGGAGCTCGTCCTGGCACGGGACGCACCATGTGTTCCAGAAATTGACGATCACTGCCTGCCCGGCGAGCGTCGACGGCGTGACGCGCGTCCCGTCGAGCTCGACGGCAGTGAACTCGGGGATCGGGGTGCCTACGGTCGTTCGGCGGCCCTGCGTCGCCCGTTGGTCCGTACCCACCTGGATCGCGAGCACGATCCCGATCCCGACAACCACCGCCCCGACTGCGAGGGCAAGCGCTCTCGTCGGGCGCTTCACGCCGACACCGACGCGCGACCGTTGGACCGATCCGACACGAGTGACTCGGGCACATCACCGCCGTCCGGGTCGCTGAAGTCGCGGCGCCGCCGCCCCGGGACGAGCGCGATCGCCGTGCCGAGCGCCATGACTCCGCCGCCGGTCCAGAGCCATACGACCATCGGGTTCACTGCCACACCGAGCGTGACCTCGTTCCCATCGGCTGGGGACGAGACGAGCGTGAGGTAGACGTCGCGTAGCAGTCCAGTGCGTACAGACGGGGTCCCGATCGCGCTGGTTGCGTTCGGGAAGATGTTCACGGCCGGCGCGTAGACACCCAGGTCCTCGGACCCGCGCTCGATGCGCACACGCGCCTTTACGACACGCTTCTGGTCGGTGGCGGTGGTCTTGGTCCCGAGGAACGTCACGCGGTAGCCCTCGACGATCGCCGACTCGTTGCGTTGGAGGCGAACCTCTCGCTTGGTCGAGTAGGCGCTCGACGCGGCCAAGGCCACAGCAACAAGCACGACGCCGAGGTGGACCACAAGGCCCCCGTAGAGCCGCGGAGTCCCCCGCACCATCCGGATGGCCGCACTCCCCAGACCTTCGCGGTGCGCCGCACGACGGGCGCGTACTCCGACGACGAACTGGCGCCCGATCCCACCGA
>JANOWV010000467.1:0-9022 GCA_031418075.1 Actinomycetes bacterium | reverse complement strand
CGCGCCCCCCGCTCGCGGCCTTCCCTTCCTCGAGTCCTTGCGGCCTCGGGAGACCCCTGGGGTTCCACCTGGAACCTGGGGGGGCGGACCCGGGGCGGACCTGGGGTGGCCGGTCCGCCTCGGGCGCGGGTGTTTCACGTGGAACGTGCGGTCGGCTGATCCCCTTCGCCTCGGATGTTCCACGTGGAACATCCGGGCGGAACCCGAAGGGATTTGCCACCGCGTTCCACGTGGAACGTCGGGGCAAGGCGAGAGATCTTGGCCTCCGCGTTTCACGTGGAACCCCCGGAAATGGCTACCAGAGGGGGCGTTTGCTGGGAATTCCTGGGCGGCGAGGCCAGCGCGATGGGGTGGCGGTGGGGTGGTCGAAGAGGGCCGCGGACGCTCGGGCACCGTGGGTGAACCGACCGGGGGAGAGGCCGAGCTCTGCGAGCTGCGGCGAGGCCCAACGGTCGGGAGCGCCGCCCGGGGGCTCGCTCACCACCAGGCGACCACCGGGAGCCAGGAAACCCACGGCACATTCTGCGGTCACCGCCGGGCTCGCGAAGCTCCGGGCCGTGACCAGGCCATACCGACCGCGATGCGCGGGATCCCTGGCGATCTCCTCGGCCCGGCCGGCGACCACCGCGATACGGTCGACCAGTCCGAGTGCGGCAACCGCCTCGGTCAGGTATTCGGCCCGCCGCTGCTGGGAGTCGAGGAGCGTGCCGGTGGCGTCGGGCCGGAGGGCGAGCACCAGCCCGGGAAGGCCGCCGCCGGAGCCCAAGTCCAGGAACGGCGGCCCTGCGGCAGGGTCGTCCGCGAGCGCCAGCGCCACGAACGCCTCCGCGTGGGCCAGCTGGCCCTCGATGGCACCGGGCCCGAACATGCCGAGATCCTGCGCCCGGCGCAGGATCTCCAGCAACGTCGTCATCGTCTGGGCCTCCGATCGTGCGCCGTCCGGCTGTTCCCGGCCGCGCCGAGCGGACCTGTGCTCAAGCTGGGAGGATCACCACTCGACGGCGAGGATCCTCGCCCTCGGAGGTCGTGGAAACACCGTCGACCTCAGCGCACGCATCGTGCACGGCCTTGCGGTCGGCAGCGGACATCGGCTCGAGCGCCTTCTCCACCCCGGACTCCATGACCTGTGCGGCCACCCCCCGGGCGAACTCCTCGAGCGCCTCTCGTCGTCGTGCCCGATACCCGCCCACGTCGACGTGGATGCGCACCCCGTGGCCCTCGGTCTGGCGCTGCATCGCCGTACGCACCAGCTCTTCGATGGCGTGCAACGTGGCCCCCTTCGGGCCGACGAGGAGCCCGAGGCCGTCGCCCGCAACGTCCACGATCACCACATCCTCCGCCTCTTCGCGCGTCGTCACGTCCGCCTCGTACCCGAAGGCCTCCACGAGGCCCTTGGTGAACGCTGCGGCCGCATCCGCCTGCTCCTGCACTGACACCGTCGTCTCGCTCACTGCCTGCTCCTTGTCGCGTCCCGAGGTCGGCCGCTCGCCGGACCCTGTCGATTGTGTTGCGGCACCGCCAGTACCACGACCCCGGCCGCCACGACGTCGTCGCGACCTCCCGGAGCCGGATCGCGATCCGCCTTCCGTGCTGGGTTCGCCGCCGCCGGCGCCGGCGTTCGCTCCGCCTGGCTCACGGCGAGTCCGTTCTGGTGTTGCAGCGCCCGCCGGGCCTCGCCCGGATCGGTTGCTGCCACGACCGGAGCCGCGCCCAGCGCCGGGGCCGTTGCGCTTGGCCCCCCGTCGGCGCCGGTCACCGCCCGGCTTCTCGCGGGAGATCGGGCGCACTCGGGCCCGGATCCGTGCCTCCTTGCGACCGAGCAGCCCGCCCCGAGGCTCCTGCACCACTTCGTACTCGAGATCATCCTCGTGGACGCCGAGGCGATCGAGCGCGACCTCGACGGCGTCGGCGATCGTCTTGCCTGTCGTCTCGATCCATTCCATCGGTCAGCGCCTGCGCTTCTTCTTCTTGCTGCGGTTGCGATCCGGCGGTGGCTTGGGCCGCGCTGCTGGGGCCCCGGCCGGGGTCGAGCGGCCTCGTGGCCGGTGCTCCTCGACCTCCGGTGGGGGAGGAAGCTGGAAGAACCCGCGCATCCCCGAGCGCGGCGCGTCTGCCGCGGGTGGCACCGAGGGCGCCGCGGGAGCAGCGGACGGCGACGCCGCGGCCTGGCGTTTCGCGGCAGACGACGGGGGCTTCGGCGTGCGCCGCGGCGTGGGGTCGGGGGTCGTGTCCCGACCCTCGACCTCGAGGACCGGGCGCCGATCATCCTTCCCGGGGGCCGGCTTCGCGGCCGTCCCCAGGCTCCGGAAGATGACCTCCTGCTGGCCCAGGCGCCAGAGGTTGCTCACGAAGAAGTAGAGCACGAGGCCCGACGGGAACTGCAAGGAGATGAGGCCGAAGAAGATCGGCAGGACCTTCATCACCATGCCCATCTGCTTGTTCGCGACCGGCGTGCGCTTCTGCGCCTGGCGGGTCTGCAGGAACCCGGTGAGGATCACCAAGGCCACCAAGACGAAGTACGGCGCCGCATTGATGACGCCCGCGTGCTTGTCGGTCGCCCCCAGGGTGAGGTCCATCGACAAGAACTTGAGGTGGTTGACCCCAGCCTTACCGCAGGCGACCTCGCCAAGGAGCTTCCCGCCCTTGTTGCAGAAGTCCGAGAAGAGCCCCGAGTCGATGGGTACGTACTTGTACGCGTCCCGCAGCACCCGGAACAGGGAGAAGAAGATCGGGAGCTGGACGAGGAGTGGCAGGCACCCGGCCAGCGGATTGATCTTGTTCTCCTTGTAGAACTCCATCATCTCTTCGTTGAGCTTCTGGCGGTCGTTCTTGTGCTTCGCCTGCAGCTTCTTGATCTCCGGCTGCACGCGCTGCATCGCGATCATGGACTTCGCCTGCTTCGCGGTGAGCGGGTACAGCAGGAGCATGATCGTGATCGTGAGCAGGATGATCGAGATCCCGAGGTTCGGGACCACGGAGTAGAACTGCGCCAGCAGCCAGCCGATGGCGTTGTAGATCGGATCGAGCATCGGGGCCCTCTCTCAGGGGGTCAGACGGGTTGCGCCGAGCGATGCTGCTCGGCGAGACGAACGTGTGTTCGGGGGGACCGGGTCGAGTCCGCCTTCGTGCCACGGGTGGCACCGGCCGACCCGTCGCAGCGCCAGCCATGTGCCGCGGCCGGCGCCGTGGAGCTCCAGCGCCTCGAGCGCGTACGCGGAGCACGACGGGTGGAAACGACAACGGGGTGGGAGCCAACCGCTCAGGAGACGCCACCCGCGGATCGGCAGCATCAGCAGCCGAGCGATCGGCCCGGCCCGGGGCGGGGACACCTCCGGCGCGGTACTCACGTGCCCGCCGCCGCGGTCAACGCGTCGTCGACCATCCGCTCGAGCTCGGCGAAGGACATGCTCAGCGCCTCCCGACGTGCGGAGAGGAGATACGCGCCGGGAGCGAGCACATCCTGGCGGGCAGCGACGATGACACGGAGTCGTCGACGGATCCGATTCCGGACGACCGCAGTCCCGACGGCTCGACCGAGCGCGTAGGCCACGCGCGGCGGCCCGTCGACGGCAGGCACATGCCGCACTGAGATCGGGCCGCGGCGGACCCGCGGCGCCCTCGCGAGGGCTGCAAAGGTCGCACGGTCGCGAACTCGCCAGATCAGGCGCTGAGATGCTTGCGGCCGCGCTGGCGCCGTGAACGCAGCGTCGCTCGACCACCGCGAGTTCGCATGCGGCTGCGGAAGCCGTGCTTCTTCTTCCGCTTCCGGATGTTGGGTTGGAACGTACGCTTCACGCGTGCCTCCTCGAGGCGCAAGGCAGCCGGCGAGGTGGGGTCCGGCTGCGGAGAGAACCTGTCGAGTGTACGGGGGCGTCGCGTCGGGTCGCAACGCGGAGACGCGATCCGAGTACGCGTCGTCGACCCGCGCGCGGTGCGCGCACCGTCCGGATCGGACCGCGCGCGCGGGCTCCGCTTGAGGACCGCGATCCGCGGTGCTACGTTCCGCCGCGTCTCGTCGATCCGGCCTCGGCGTGGCGGCCTTCCCCGCCGGGGTCCTGACCCCATCGGCCGGACAACATGCCGAGGGGCGAGCCATCCCGCTGCCCCTACCGTTCTCCACAATTGTGGAAGTAGCTGTGGACAACTCCGAACGGTCGGGTGGTCGCGGGGCGCAGGCCCCAGCGACCGATCCCGTCGACGACGACATCGCGAAACGCATCTGGGAGCAAGCTGCTCCACGCGTCCGATCCGAGCTCGCCGAAGCGACCTGGCACACCTGGTTCCAGGGCGTCAGCCCGGTCGGCTTCGAGCACGACGTCCTCGTGCTCTCGGTGCCGAACCACCTCGCCGCCGAGCGGATCCGCTCGAGCTACCACTCGCTGCTCGACGACGCCCTCGGTCGGGTGGTCGGACGGGAGATCGCGTTCGAGATCCTCGTCGACACCTCGGAAGGCACCACCGCGCCCGAAGTGCTCCCCGAGCTCCCCGCGTCGAGCGCCACGCCGGCACCGGCACCCGCACCGGCGCAGAGCGAATCGATCTGGGCGTCCGGGACGCTGAATCCCCGCTACACGTTCGACCAGTTCGTGATCGGGGCCTCGAACCGGTTCGCGCACGCCGCGGCGCTGTCGGTCGCCGAGGCGCCCGCCCAGGCCTACAACCCCCTCTTCATCTACGGACCGGCCGGGCTCGGCAAGACGCACCTCCTCCACGCGATCGGCCACTACGTCCGAAGCCTCTACCCCAAGAAGAGGGTTCGCTACGTCTCCACCGAGTCGTTCATGAACGACTTCGTGGAGGCCATCCGCGATCGGACCCGCATGCCGGTGTTCAAGCGCCGGTACCGCGAGCTCGACGTCCTGCTCATCGACGACATCCAGTTCCTCGAGCGGACCCAAGAGCTCCAGGAGGAATTCTTCCACACGTTCAACCAGATTCACGGCGAGGGCGGCCAGATCGTCATCTCGTCGGACCGCTCCCCGAAGTCGATCGCGACCCTCGAGGACCGGCTGCGGAGCCGGTTCGAGTGGGGCCTGCTCACCGACGTCCAACCGCCCGAGTTCGAGACCCGGCTCGCAATCCTCCGGAAGAAGGCCGAAGCGGAACACCTCGGCGGGATCCCCGACGAGGTCATGGGCTTCATCGCCAGCAACATCCAGGAGAACATCCGTGAGCTCGAGGGCGCCTTGATCCGAGTCGCGGCCTACTCGAGCCTCAACCGGGCCCCCCTGTCGGAGGAGATCGCCCGTTCGGTGCTCGCCGATCTCCTGCCGACGACCAAGCCACGAGAGATCAACGCGACCCTCATCCTCGAGGAGACGGCCAAGATGTTCGGCTGGACCGTCGAGGACCTCTGCGGCAAGAGCCGCCGCCGTCCGCTCGTCACGGCCCGCCAGATCAGCATGTACGTCATGCGTGAGCTCACAGACTTCAGCTATCCCCGTATCGCCGAGGCTTTCGGGGGTCGTGATCACACCACCGTGATGTACGCCGTCGACAAGATCCGCACCCAGATGGCCGAGCGCCACACCACGTTCGAGCAGGTCAACGAGCTGATCGGACGCGTCAGGCTCGGGAGTAGTGGATAATCCTGTGGATGACTGGGGATACGGCACGTCAACTGGGGAGCCAGCCCATCGGGCCCTGCCAAACGCCCGCGTGCCTGTGGATCACTGTGGAAGACCTGTGGAGGACTGCAGCGCCCTGACCAGCACCGATGCACCGCTCTCCACGATCCACAGCCCCTACTACAACTCCTACCTTTCTTAATTAGTAAAGCCCAGACCTGTGCACTACCCCTCGAGGAGGCTCGGCCGGTGAAGTTCCGTTGTCAACGTGATGCCCTTGCCGAAGCAGTCGGTACGGCATACCGAGCTGTTGCCAGTCGCACCGGGGCACTTCCAGTGCTTTCTGGGATCAAGGTCACGCTCAGTCCCGGCCAGGTGGAGTTCACCGGCTCGGACCTGGAGCTCACCATCCGCGTCCGGGTCCCGGCCGAGGTCGAGGGCGAGGGATCTGCGGTCCTGGTGGCCCGGCTCCTGGTCGACACCCTGGCCAAGCTGGCTTCCGAGACCGTCACGGTCGAGATCGGCGACGAGCAGGCCAAGATCGAGGCCGGCCGATTCCGCTCCGAGGTCCGGACGCTTGCGGCGAGCGATTTCCCGCGTCTGCACGAGACCGAGGGCGATGCCGTACGAGTGGCCGGCGGTCCGTTGGCGGAAGGCCTGCGGCAGGTCGTACCGGCAGCGTCGAAGGACGATGCTCGCCCGATCCTCACGGGGGTCCTGATCACGGCGACGAGCGACGGGGTGCGGTTGGTCGCGACCGACTCGTACCGGCTGGCCGTCCGTGAGCTCCCCGGCGTGACCCTGCTCCCGGAGGGCCAGAAGGTGCTGGTCGGAGCGAAGGGGCTGGGGGAGCTGCAGCGCCTCTTGGGGAGCAGCGACGTCGACGTGTACCTCGGGGACCGGTACGTCACGTTCAAGCTCGAGGCCACCGAGCTGACTGCGCGACTCATCGAGGGCGACTTCCCGAACTACCAACAGCTGATCCCGTCCGGCTATCCGAACAAGATGACCGTCGAGCGCGACTCGTTCACCGCCGCGGTCGAGCGGGTGAGCCTCGTCGGTGGGACCAGCAGGGACTCCGCGCCGATCCGCCTCGCGATGAGCAGCGACGGACTCGAGCTGTCCGCAACGGCGCAAGACGTCGGCCAGTCGTTCGAGCCCGTCGAAGCCAAGTTCGAGGGCACCGACGTCACGGTCGCGTTCAACTCGCGGTTCCTGCTCGACGGGGTCGAGGCCGCGGCTTCGCCCGAGCTGACGATCGAGTCGATCGACCCGTTGAAGCCAGCCGTGTTGCGCGGCAAGGACGCCGACTTCCTGTACCTCCTGATGCCGGTCCGCATCGCCTGAGCGCCGACCCGGCGTGCAGGTCTCCCGACTCGAGCTCGTCGACTTCCGCGGCTACGCGGCGGCGCAGCTCGAGCTGCCCCCGGGCGTCACCGTCGTGGTCGGTGACAACGGTCAAGGGAAGACGAGCCTCCTCGAGGCGGTCGCGTGGGCGGCGATGGGATCGTCGTTCCGTGCGGTGCCCGACGCCGCGCTGGTTCGCAACGGCACCGAATGCGCGATCGTGCGCGTCGAGGTGGGCGGCGAGGGCGCGCGCGAGCGGCGGATCGAGGCCGAGCTGCGTGCCGTCGGACGCAACCGGGTCCTGCTCGACGGTCACCCGCTCACACGAACGAGGGATCTGCTCGGAGCGCTGCGCGTGACGGTGTTCGCCCCCGATGACCTCGAGCTCGTGAAGGGCGGTCCGTCCGAACGGCGGACCTACCTCGACGACCTGCTCGTGACCGTGGCACCGCGGTACGCAGCCGCTCGCTCCGACTACGACCGGGTGCTGCGCCATCGGAACGCGCTGCTCAAAGGCGGAATCCGGGACGCGGACGCACGCGCGACGCTCGACGTCTTCGATACGCAGCTCGTCACGGCCGGAGCCGAGATCATCCGGGGCCGGCTCCGCCTCGGCTCGCGGCTCGCGGCGGCAGTCTCGGAGGCGTACCGTGACCTCGCCGCGTCGGATGAAGCCGTCGACGCGCGCTACCTGGCTGAATGGGACGACGGGGATGGAGCGCTCGATCCGGATGCGATCCCGGACGCGCTGGGCCGGGCCCTCGAGCGACTGCGCTCGAAAGAGATCGATCGGGGCGTCACCCTCGTGGGACCGCATCGCGACGAGTGGTCGCTCTCGGTCGCGGGACTCGACGCGAGGACGCGCGCTTCCCAGGGCGAACAACGGACGCTCGCGCTCGCGTTGCGCCTCGCCGGGCACCGAGTCGTGGCCGAGGTGACGGGCGAGGTCCCCGTGCTCTTGCTCGACGATGTCTTCAGCGAGCTCGACGACCGGCGCGGGGCGGCGCTCGTCGCCCGCCTTGACGCGAACCAGACGCTGATCACCACTGCCGGTGCGCTGCCCAACGGTGTCGAGCCAGCGTCACGCTTGCGGGTGCGGGCGGGCGTCTTGGAGCCGGCGTGAGACGCGCCGGCGCGAACGACCGGGGTTCACGATGAGGCGCCGCTTCCGCCCCCGGGGCATGCCGGGAGAGGAACCGGACCCGGTTCCGCTGGGCGAGGCGCTCGCAGCGATCGGCGCTGAGCTCGGTCTCGCCGACCCCGGCGTCGTCGGCACCCTCGCGGCGCAATGGGGCGACCTCGTCGGGCCGGCACTTGCGGCGAGCGCCCGGCTTCGGGCCCTCCGAGGCGACGTGCTGACGGTCGCGGTGGACTCGGGTGCCTGGGCGACGCAGCTGCGCTACCTCGAAAGCGCGCTGCTGGACCGGATCGCCGACGTCGTCGGCCCCGGCGTGGTGCGCGAGGTGCGGGTCGTCGTCGAAGCGCGCCCGCCGGAGTGACGCGACGCGCGGCAGCGGTGCCCGCGCCGCGTGTGTCGAAGAGCGGTCACAGGCCTCTGGTAGCATGGGTCGTGTTGTTTCAGGGTTCTGACCTGCAGTTTCTTCCCTGGCGGCGCGGCGAAGGTCCCCCCCGAGTCCGGGTCGGTCCCGCACCGGTCGGTCTCGAACGAACGGAAGGCGAGGTGCGCGCGCGTTGACGTCCACGTACAAGGCGAAGGACATCACCGTTCTCAAGGGCCTCGAGCCCGTGCGCGAGCGCCCCGGCATGTACATCGGCTCCACCGGACTCTCGGGACTCCACCACCTGGTCTATGAGGTCGTCGACAACGCGGTCGACGAAGCCATGGCGGGGGAGGCGACCCGGATCGACATCACACTTCTGGCCGACGGCGGGTGCAGTGTCAGCGACAACGGCCGCGGGATCCCCGTCGACCCGCACGCCGAGGACCCGAAGAAGTCGGCTGCAGAGATCGTGATGACCACGCTCCACGCCGGCGGGAAGTTCGGCGGCGAGGGGTACAAGATCTCTGGAGGTTTGCACGGCGTCGGCGTCTCGGTCGTCAACGCACTGTCGGCGAAGCTCGATCTCGAGATCCATCGAGACGGCGG
>JANOWV010000466.1:0-11606 GCA_031418075.1 Actinomycetes bacterium | reverse complement strand
CTTCACGAGGGCGTCGCGCGACTGCTCGACGAACGCCCGGCGAAGCAGAAGGTCTTCGGGCGGGTACCCCGTGACCGCGAGCTCGGGGAAGGCCACGAGATCGGCGCCTGCGGATTCGGCCCGCTCGTAGGCATCGACCATGCGGGCGACGTTGCCCTCGAGATCGCCGACCGTGAGGTTCAGCTGCGCGGCTGCGACACGCAGGTGAGGCATGCGTCAAGGATACGCGGCAGGTACGTCGACCACTTTGCCGCGAGACTCGTTCTGTGGATCCCGCGGTGGTGCTCGACCGAGCTGAGGTCGACGAGGTGATTCAGCGGTCGGCTGCGCCTGTGGCGGCGCGCTCGGCGCTGATCCGGATTCTGGAGACGGCTCCCCAGCTCGCCGACGACCTCGACGTACCGGAGCGCCGTCGGGCGATCGTGGCCGTCGTGTGCGCGTCGCAATCGCTCGCGTCGGCGATTGTGGCCGACCCGTCGATGCTCGATGCCCTCCGCTCGGATCTCGGACCGGAGGAAGATGTCGAGAGCTATCGGCGTTCCGCCGAGGAGAGCGTCGGGACGACCGTCGGCGCCGACGGCGCGCTGCGGAGATGGAAACGCCGCGCGTACCTCCGCATCGCCGCGCGTGACCTCTCAGGTCACGCCGACCTCTCGACGATCGCGCGTGAGCTCGCGGCCCTCGCCGAGGTGAGCCTGCAGGTCGCGCTGAGGATCGTGGATCCCACGGAGCCGTTCGCCGTGATCGGGATGGGCAAGCTCGGCGGTTCCGAGCTGAACTACGCGAGCGACGTCGACGTGGTCTTCGTCCACGAAGGCGACCTCCAGAAGGCCGAGCGCGTCGCGCGCGCGCTCCTCACCGTGATGTCCGGACCGACCGTCGACGGGATCGTCTTCCGCACCGACGCCGATCTCCGTCCCGAGGGGCGTGCCGGAGCGATGTCCCGCACGATCGAGTCGTATGCGGCCTGGTACGAACGGTGGGCACGACCGTGGGAGTTCCAAGCGTTGATCAAGGCGCGGCCGGTTGCCGGCGACACCGACCTCGGCGCCCACTTCATGGAGATGTCCCGTCGCTTCGTGTGGCCGGACGCGCTCGATCCCGAGGCGGTACGTGAAGCACGGACCATGAAGGCGCGCGCCGAAGCCGACCTGGAGCGCCGGGGCCTCTCCGACCGCGAGCTCAAGCGGGGCCGGGGCGGGATCCGCGACATTGAGTTCGCGGTACAGCTGCTCCAGCGGGTCCATGGCTGCCACGACGACACCATCCGCTCGCCCGGCACGCTCAACGCGCTCGCGCAGCTCGTCGCGGGTGGATACGTCGAGCGCGAGGATGCTCGGCGACTGGACGATGCCTACGTCTTCCTCCGGACCGTCGAGCACCGACTCCAGCTCTGGGAGGAGCACCAGACCCACACGCTGCCGCAGAACCACGAGGCGTTGGTCCGACTCGCTCGCGTCACTGACTTTCGCGACGGCCCGCGCGCGTCGGCACTCGAGCAGTTCGAGGAGGCGCATCGGTCGCACCAGGCTGCGGTGCGATCGATCCACGAGCGGCTCTTCTTCGCGCCCATCCTCGACACGCTGGCCGGCGCCGGGGCGCTCGATCCGGACGCCGCTGAGGAACGCCTTGCTGCGTTCGGCTTTGCCGATACCGGTCACACGCGTGCCGCACTGCGCGAGCTCACCCGTGGCCTCACTCGCCGATCCCGCCTGATGCAGCAGCTCCTTCCGGTGATCCTCGACTGGTTGTCCGCGGCACCCGATCCGGACCTCGGCCTCCTGCAGCTCCGCAAGCTCGCGGAAGGACCGACGCGTGCAGCCGCGCTCGCGACGACGTTCCGGGACAAGCCGGGCGCGGCGGAACGAGTCTGTCGAGTCCTCGGCTCCAGCCGGCTGGTGGGCGACGCCCTGCTCCGCCAGCCCGAGACGGTCGAGCTACTCGGGGACGACGAGTGGCTCGTCCGGGAGCGCGGCCCCGGCGAGCTGATGAGCGCGGCCCTGGAGACGCTGCAGTGGCGCGACGATGCAGACGCGCGTCGTGCTGGGCTCCGTCGCTTCAAGCGACGCGAGCTGCTCCGGATCGGCGCGCGCGACCTGCTCGGGCTCGTCCCGGTCGACGTCACTGCTCGCGAGCTCTCCGACCTCGCGGACGCCTCGGTCGAGGCCGCGCTTCGCTCGCTGGCTCCCGCGCTGCCGTTCACCGTCATCGCCATGGGTCGCCTCGGTGGTCAGGAGCTCTCCTTCGCGAGCGACATCGATGTCCTTTTCGTCTACGACGGCACGACATCGAGCAACTTCGAGGTCGCCGAACGCACGGCCGCGGCCTTGCTCCGCGAGATCGGCGCAACCACCGCTGAGGGCCAAACCTTCGACATCGACGCGCGACTGCGCCCGGAGGGGAAGCTTGGGCCGCTGGCGCGTTCCCTCGATGGATACCGCCAGTACTACGACACCTGGGCGCAGGTCTGGGAGCGGCAGTCGCTCCTGCGGGCCCGGGTCATCGCCGGCAACTGGGCCCTCGGAGCTCGGTTCCTGGAGATGATCGAAGGTGTCGTGTACCGATCGCCGTTCCCCGAGGCGGACGCGAAGGAGATCCGACGGGTCAAGGCGCGCGTCGAACGGGAGCGGATCCCACCCGGCGAGGACCCCGAGTTCCATCTCAAGCTCGGTCCCGGCGCGCTCACCGACGTCGAGTTCACCGTGCAGCTGCTCCAGCTCCAGCACGGCGTGGAGCACCCGATGATCCGGACCCCGTCAACGGCACACGCCCTGCGCCTGCTGACCGAGGCCTCGGTGCTCCAACCCGAGGATGCGACGATCCTCGCCGAGGCGTACCAGTTCTGCGAACGCGCACGGAACGCTCGCTACCTGGTCACAGGCAAGCCCGGGGATTCCCTCCCATTGGGTGCCGACGCGGCGCGGCTCGGACTGCTGCTGGGCTTCGTGCACCGACCGGAGACCCGGGTGCGCGACGAGTTCCGGCGGGTCACGAGGCGGGCACGCCGCGTCGTCGATCGCGTCTTCTACGAGCGCGGCTGACCGCTCGGAATTCGCGCCCGCGCCCCGGTACGCTCCCCACCGTGAAGCATCGCCGTCGCGTCGCAGCAGTTGCACTCCTCGTCGTCATGACGTCCGCCGGATCCTCCATGTCGGCGCTCGCGACCACCGCCGACAAGAAGAAGCCGAAGGGGCCGACAGTCGTCGTCGAGGACGCCTGCACCATCCTCTGGGCCCAGCGCATCGAGAAGGTGCTCGGCAGCCCGGTCACGATCCTCCCGGGTTCCACGATCGCGGGTGCCTCAGGTTGCGGGGCCACGGTCGGCGCCGACCCGACGGTCGCTCCCGGCGGGACGCTGCAGGCATTCATCGAATACCCGAACCTCCTGGGCGACAGCGCGAACGCCCGCGCTGCGGTCGAGGACCGGCGCGCCGGCGATGCCCTCAGCAACGACGTCCTCGCTGACGTCGACAAGGCTGGGATCGCCGCCTACTTCAACCGCACCAAGGGTGCGATCACCGTCCTGGCGACCAAGAAATTCGCATTCACACTGCAGTTCGCGCGTGCAGGCGCCGTTGCTCTCAGCGATGTGGATCGCACGAAGCTCACGGCACTGGCCAAGAACGCCGTGGCGCGCTTCAACCGCTAGCCCGGCACCCGTACCATGGTGGGGCCGCAACGTCCGGCCCGGACATCGCCCCCATCGACCGGCTCCCCGCATGTCCCGTCGATCGATCCTCTTTTCCTGCTCGGTCGCCGTGATCGTCCTCGCGGCGTGCCAACCGGTCGCGCCACCGCCACCGCCTCCACCACCGCAACCGGTCGCGCAGTACTGCGCGCCGAGCATCCCTTCGTCGCCCACCGGCTACGACGCGGCCTTCGACGCACTGCGCCGCACGTACACCGAATGGGCCTCCGCCGACGCCCCGATCCCGATCGCGCTCCCCGACGGCCGCACGCTCTGGACGTTCGCCGACACCTGGATCGGCAAGGTGCTCCCCGGCGGCGCGATCACGCCCACCAACCACCTCGAGCACAACAGCTTCGTCATCCAGACCGGTGCGTGCTTCGCTCCGCAGATGGGCGGCACGCCGTTGCACCGGACCGAGCGCATCGCCGACCCTGCGCCCGGCGAGTGGTACTGGCCCGCAGCCGGCTTCGTCGCTGGCTCGACCGTGAAGCTGTTCCTGTGGCACCTTCGCACCGCCACACCGCCGCTCCACTTCGAGATCATCGGGATCCAGCTCGCGACCCTGTCGCTCCCCGATCTCGCGGTGCAGAGGATCGACGACCTCCCGTTCACGCCGATCGCCGGGGTCCACTACGGCGCGACCATCTCGGTCACCGGGTCCACGGTCTACGCCTACGGGCGCGCCGAGCTCGACGGCTACGTCGCCCGCGCGCCGGTCGACCAGCTCACGACGCCGGGCGCATGGGAGTTCTGGGGCGACGAAGGTGCCGGCGACACGTGGGTCGACGACCCGTCGCTCGCAGTCCCGATGACCTTCGCGGGCACGCCGGACCTGCACCTGTTCGGGTCGGGAGACGGTCCGGGAGCACCGCTGTCGGTCCAGGCATACGGGGCCGGTTACCTCGGGACCGCCATGCTCCTCGATGCCTTCGCCGACGAGGTGTCCGTGTTCACCGCACCGGCACCCGAGGGGCCGTGGACGTACCACGGACGGATCCACACCACCCCGACGACGACACCCGAGGGCGGCGACATCTCGAGCTACGGCGCGTTGCTCCCGCGCGGGTTGCCGGGTGTCGCGGGGCCGACGGTGCTGTACAGCACCAACGACTTCCTGTTCAACGACAATGACCCGCCACCGAGCATCCCGCTCTACGGTCCACGCTTCGCGGCACCGAACCCCGGGTCACTCCCACCTCCGTGACCCTGCGTGGACCAGGCGGAGTGAGGACCCGGGCGTTCCGGTACCGAGCGGTCTAGATGTCGTAGTAGAGGTAGAACTCCCACGGGTGGGGACGGAGACGCATCGCGTCGATCTCGTTCTCCCGCTTGTACGCGATCCAGGTGTCGATCACGTCCTGGGTGAAGACGCCACCCTTGAGCAAGAAGTCGTGATCGGCTTCGAGTGCGTTCAGCGCCTCGTCGAGCGACCCGGGCACCTGCGGGACGGCGGCGAGCTCCTCGGCCGGCAGGTCGTAGAGGTCGCGGTCGAGCGGCGCCGGCGGCTCGGTCTTGTTCTGGATCCCGTCGAGACCGGCCATCAGCAACGCCGCGAACGCGAGGTACGGGTTCGCCGAAGGGTCGGGACAGCGGAACTCGATCCGCTTCGCCTTCGGGCTCTTCGAGTAGAGCGGGATGCGCACCGACGCGGACCGGTTCCGCTGGCTGTACACCAGGTTCACCGGCGCCTCGTAGCCCGGCACGAGCCGCTTGTACGAGTTCGTGGTCGGATTCGTGAACGCGAGCACCGCCGGGGCGTGCGCGAGCAGCCCGCCGATGTACCAGCGCGCCAGGTCGCTCAACCCTGCGTAGCCCTTCTCGTCGAAGAACAGCGGCTCGTCGCCGTTCCAGAGGGACTGGTGCACGTGCATACCCGAGCCGTTGTCCTGGAAGAGCGGCTTGGGCATGAAGGTGACCGACTTGCCGCGGTGCCACGCGACGTTCTTGACGACGTACTTGTAGAGCATGAGCTTGTCAGCCATCGTCAGCAGCGTGTCGAAGCGCATGTCGATCTCGGCCTGGCCGGCGGTGCCGACCTCGTGGTGCTGCACCTCGATCTCGATGCCGACGTGCTCGAGCACCTTGACCATCTCGGACCGGAGGTCCTGCGCCTGGTCCATCGGCGGCGTCGGGAAGTACCCCTCCTTGTAGCGAGGCTTGTACCCGAGGTTGGGCGAGCCATCGAGCTCGAACTCGCGTCCCGAGTTCCACACGCCCTCGGTGGCGTCGAGGAAGTAGTACCCCGAGTGCGAGTTCTGGTCGAAGCGCACCTGGTCGAAGACGTAGAACTCGGCCTCGGGTCCGAAGTACGCCGTGTCGGCGATCCCGGTGCCCTTGACGTACTCCTCGGCCTTCTTCGCGACGTAGCGCGGGTCGCGGGTGTAGGACTCACCCGTGATCGGGTCGACGACGAAGCAGTTGAGGTTCATCGTCGGGTGCTCGCGGAACGGGTCGATGACGACGGTGTTGGGATCCGGCATGAGCAGCATGTCGGACTCTTGGATCTCCTGGAACCCACGGATCGACGAACCATCGAAACCGAAGCCCTCGGTGAACACTTCCTCGGTGAGCTGGTGCAGCGGGACCGAGAAGTGCTGCATGACGCCCGGCAGGTCACAGAACCGCAGGTCGACGAACTCGGTACCGCTGTCCTTTGCGAGCTTCAGGACCTCCTGGGGCGTGCGGCTCTCCACTGGGGACTCCTTCTGTCACGGGGCATGGCGAGGTGTCGCTACGAACGGTTCTGAGGCTACGTGACGCGCTGTTTCCGAGCCGTAGCCCACGTGTGAACGGCGTGTGAACGGCCGCCCCGAGCGACCGGTCGGGCAGGAGTCGGGTCGCCGCACCCTGGCACACTTGTGCCATGCAGGCGCAGACCGACTACGTCCTCCGCAGTGTCGAGGAACGGGGCGTTCGCTTCGTCCGCCTCTGGTTCACCGACGTCCTGGGGTTCCTCAAGAGCTTCGCGATCACCCCCGCCGAGCTGGAGACGGCGCTCGAGGAGGGCATGACCTTCGACGGGTCGGCCATCGAGGGCTACAGCCGGGTCCAGGAGTCGGACATGCTCGCGGTTCCCGACGCCAACACGTTCGAGATCCTCCCCTGGCGCGGCAGCGACGCCCCGGTCGCCCGAATCTTCTGCGACATCTCCCGCCTGTCGGGCGAGCCGTTCGAGGGCGATCCCCGGCACGTGCTGAAGCGCAACCTCGAACGTGCCCGGGAGAAGGGGTTCACGTTCTACGCCGGCCCCGAGATGGAGTTCTTCTACTTCGAGAGTGCCGGGATCCCGCCCGTGCCTCTCGACCATGCGGGCTTCTTCGACCTCACGCAGCACGACATGGTCTCGGAGCTACGCAAGCAGACGATCATCACGCTCGAGGCGATGGGGATACCGGTCGAGTACAGCTTCCATGAGCTGGGACCGAGCCAGCACGAGATCGACCTCCGCTACACCGACGCGCTGACGATGGCTGACAACGTCATGACGTTCCGGTTGGTGGTGAAGGAGGTCGCGCACGACCTCGGCTGCTATGCGACCTTCATGCCCAAGCCGCTCGCCGGCGACTTCGGCTCGGGGATGCACACGCACTTGTCCCTCTTCGAAGGCGACGTCAACGCGTTCTACGACGCCGGCAACGAACACGGCCTGTCGAAGGTCGGCCAGGCGTTCATCGCCGGGTTGCTCCGCCACGGCCGCGAGATCACCGCGGTCACCAACCAGTGGGTCAACTCCTACAAGCGCCTCAACGACCGCTACGAGGCGCCCGTGTACGTGTGCTGGGCGCGCAACAACCGCAGCGCGCTCGTTCGTGTGCCGCCGCCCAAGCGGGGCAAGGAGAGCTCGACCCGGATCGAGTTCCGCTCACCGGACCCGGCGTGCAATCCCTACCTCGCGTTCTCGGTGATCCTCGCGGCGGGGCTGAAAGGGATCGAGGAGGGCTACGAGCTCGCACCCGAGGCAACGAACAACATCTTCGAGATGACGCCGGAAGAGCGCGCGATCGAGGGGATCTCGGCACTCCCCCAGTCCCTCGGCGAAGCCATCGACGCGATGGAGGAGTCGGAGCTCGTTGCCGAGGCACTCGGCGAGCACGTCTTCGACTACTTCATCCGCAACAAGCGCGCCGAGTGGGTGGACTACCGCGACCAGGTCACACCGTTCGAGCTCGACCGCTACCTCGGAACGTTGTGATCGCGACGTGTTGATGGAGCCGATCCTCGTCTCACCGGATCCACCGCCGCCGCTGCTCGCGCAGACCCTCGACCTCGCGGGCTACGCGTGGAAGGCGTGCGCCAACGCCTCGGTCGCGTCCGCGAACGAGCCACCCGACGGATGGGGCGGCGCGATCATCGTCGCCGACGAAGATCCCGAGAGCGCCTTCATGATGTGCCGCTCGATCCGCAAGCGGGACGCGTCGGTCGAGCCCCTCTTGCTCATCGTGTCGGGAGCTCAGCTCGACGAGCTCGAGCAGCGCTCGGACCTGTTCGACGACTTCTGCATGTCGCCGTTCCACCCAAAGGAGCTGGAGGCGCGCCTGCACCACCTGTTCTGGCGCGCCGGAAGGGGAAGCAGGCCCGAGATCGTCGAGTACGGCGACCTCGTGCTCAACCTCGAGACCTACCAAGCCGCGCTCGGCGACCGTCCGCTCGACCTCACCTACATGGAGTACGAGCTGCTGAAGTTCTTCGCGACCCACCCCGGCAAGGCGTTCACGCGGGAGCAGCTGCTCTCGCGGGTGTGGGGCTACGAGTACTACGGAGGGGCTCGTACCGTCGACGTGCACGTCCGTCGGCTCCGGGCGAAGCTCGGTGAGGAGCACGCGAGCCTGATCCAGACCGTCCGGTCGGTCGGCTACCGGTTCGGCCAGTCCCGAATCCGATAGACCCGATCCGGCTAGTCCTCGGTGACGCACTCCCACGGGGTGCCCACGGCCCGTTCGGTGGCGTCCTCGCCGAGGAGCCAGCCCACCAGTGCGCTCCAGGCGCCGCCGGCGAACATCACCCCGACCGGCACCACGAGCACCATCGCCACACAGAAGATGATCGCTCCAGCCATCGACGCGGACGATAGCCGCGCCGTTGGTAACCCCGAGGCTCTGGGCGGTGTGGATCGTCGTCGTGAGCGTGCTGCTCTACCAGAAGCAGGATGCCTGAATCTCTAGCGGCGCAGCCGTCGAGCGGCGCGCGTCTCCCGGGCCGGAAACGACTCGGGGCGCGCGCCCTCGGCGGCGGCCACCGCGTTCCACGCCGCGGCCGCGACCGCGGCGAAGACTGCGTCCGACGCACGCGGGAGGGCGGGCCCGGGATCGTCGACGACGACGACATCCAGCGCGGGCGTGTCCTTGGCGCGGATCACGCCGAACGATCGGATCGTCAGGTCGAGGACCTCGCCAGTCTCGGGGTCGACCGCGAGTCCCTCGGAGAGCACCCATCCGAGCGCCATGTGCGCCGCGCCCATGCAGTACGACCGGAGCACGGTCTCATCCAGGGGATCGCCCGCAGCGACGCGGATCTCGACCCGCTCCAAGACTCCGGACACCGCGTCGAGCAGGACGCGAGCGCCGGCGGTGGCACCGTCTGGGTCGCGCGCGCACGTGTCGAGGAGCACCGACTCGGCGCGCGCATCGGCGACGAGACCGGCGCGATCCACACCGGCCTCCGTGAACGCAGCCTCCGCGAGCACCGTTCGTTCGGCGAGCGGGAACGCCCGCAACGTGCCGGACACCGGCGGACCGGCGACGGTGCACACTTCCCACCGCTCGACGATCTCGTCCACGCGATAGGGCAGTACCAACGCACCGTCGGGGGAGATGCCGACGATGGTTCCCCCCAGGTGCAACACCCCGTCGGAGAAGGTCGCCGTCGCGGCGATCGGAGGCCGCTTCGGTCCAAGGCGGACGACGTCCTCCCGCGCGAACACCACCCGAACCGTGCGACCCATCCGATCCGCGAGCTCGCGCGCGGCGGCGGGTGCAGGGGAGGCGACCTTCCCGCCGAACGCTCCACCGTTCGCGAGCGGTGACGCGGGTGTTCCCCCCGGGACACACCACGACGCATCGGGCTCGAGGTACGCGGGCTCGACCCACCCGGTCGCCAGCCGCACGGCGCCGTCGGTGGGAACCGGCAGCGGCGTTTGCTCCACCTTGGTCGTGCGGCGGCCCTGAACCTTCCCTGCGCTCGCGCGTGCCGCTTCCAGAGATTCGCCGAGCACCCACTCCACATCGGCAGCCGAAACCGAGGCCGACGACGATCCGGGCGGCAGTGGGACCGCCACGAGCGCATCCCGCGGCGCGCCATCATCGGAGAACCCACCGGCACCGAGGGGGATCTCGCGACCGACGGCCTGGCCGACGCCACCCTCGAGGGCCGCGCGCGGCGACGCCGACGCGGCGCCCGTGGACGCGGGTGGCTGCTCATTGCTCCGCAAGGCCGCGGCGGCTGCCACGACGGCATCCTCCACGCTGCGCCAGCCGGTGCACCGGCACAGGTGCGCCGCCATGGCCCGATCGACCTCGGCGCACGCGATGAGCCGCCCTTCGGACTTCTCGACCAGCGCGGCCGCGCGCATGACGATGCCCGGAGTGCAGAAGCCACACTGCGAACCGCCCGTCGCGACGAAGCACGCCGCGAACGTGTCGCGGGTGATCGCGTCGAGACCCTCGATCGTGGTGACCGACCGACCTGCGACACGCGCGACCGGAGTGACGCACGCGACACGCGCAGCACCATCGATGAGGACCGTGCAGCACCCACACTGTCCCTGGGGCGCGCAACCGTCCTTCACGGAGGTGATACCCAGCTGCTCGCGGAGCACCGAGAGCAGCGAAACACCTTCGCCGGCTTCTACGTCGACGTCGACCCCGTTGCACTCGAACGCGACCGTCGCGGAGCCCCGATGCACGTCTGCCGCCACGACTTGGCAGGATAGGGCGATGGCCCACGAACCCATCTCTCGGCGCGCGTTCCTCGCGGGTACCGGGGCGATCGCGGCTGCGGCAGCGATCGCGCCGGCCGTCGGTGCGCTCCCAACGAAGCGACAGCCGCTGAGCCCGCTCGTGCTGTCGAGCGATCTCCACGCGTCCCCCGAGCCGCAACGGCTCGCGTTCGCCATCGCAAAGGGTTCGAGTTTCTCATCGCTGGCACCCTCCAAGGTCGCGCTCGCACCGCCGGGCTCCACCGAGGGCGTGGTGTTCGACACCACGCTGCACAAGGCCGGTCT
Organism: Actinomycetes bacterium; assembly: GCA_031418075.1. Lineage (GTDB taxonomy): Bacteria > Actinomycetota > Acidimicrobiia > IMCC26256 > PALSA-555 > DASUAO01. Next base: position 696 of record JANOWV010000466.1, on the reverse strand, counting down.
ACCGAAGGGCCGTGGCGTCTACGTGACCCAACCCGTGTTCGACGTTCCGGGCGTGTGGAACGCGATCGCACTGACGCAGGGCCGCAAGGTGAAGTTCGCGATCCAAGTCAAGGAGTCGCCCGAGGCTCCGATCGTCGGCGCGGCCGCCCCACTCGTCCCCTCGCCGACGAAGGCCGATCCGCTCGGGGTCAAGCCGATCTGCACCCGGCGACCCAAGTGCCCACTCCACGCAACTTCGCTCGACGCGCTCGCCGGCTCCGGTCGCCCGATCGCCGTGCTCTTCGCGACGCCGGCGCTCTGTCAGTCGGCGTACTGCGGCCCCGTCCTCGACGAGCTCCTCACCCTCACCGACGACTACGCCGATCGAGTCGACTTCGTCCACGTCGAGATCTACCGGTCGAACACCGGCGCCGACGTGTCGCCGACGGTCGACGCATGGGGTCTCCCGAGCGAGCCGTGGCTCTACACGATCGACCCGAGCGGGATCATCCAGGGCCGACTCGACGGAGCCTTCGGCGGCGACGAGATGACAGCGATGCTCCGCGCGCTCGTCGGCGGATAAGCCTGCGCGACTCGGGCCCGCCACATTGTGGCGGGCCCGAGCAACGAAGGACGTCAGTGTTCAGCGACGCTTGCGCGCGGTGGCCTTGCGCTTCGTGGCCTTCTTCTTGGTCGCCTTGCGCTTCGCAGGCTTCC
>JANOWV010000465.1:0-1719 GCA_031418075.1 Actinomycetes bacterium | reverse complement strand
CCCAAGCGGGTGCACGACCTCGTCCCGTACATCGAGGAGCTCGCCGACGGGCTGATCGACGCGTTCGTCGAGGACGGACGGGTCGAGATCGTCTCGCAATTCTCGGTGCCGCTCCCCGTCCGGCTCATCGCGCACGCACTGGGCGTCTCGCCCGACCGCCAGGAGGACTTCAAGCGGTGGTCCGACGACTCGATCGCGATGATCGGTGCGGTGATCTCACGGGAACGCCGGCTCGAGACCGCGCGCGGCGTCGTCGAGTTCCAGCACTACTTCGCGTCCGAGCTCGAGGCCCGTCGCGAGCACCCACGCGACGACATCCTCTCCGCCCTCGTCCATGCCCGCATCGAGGACCCGGAGGCCGGCGAGGACACCACACCGCTCTCCATGCCCGAGATGCTGAGCATCCTCCAGCAGCTGCTCGTCGCCGGGAACGAGACCACGACCAAGCTCATCGCCGAGGCCTGCCGGATGCTGGTCGACAACCCCGCGGCCGCATCACGCGTGCGTGAGAACCCGGCGCTCGTCCCCAACCTGGTGGAGGAGGCGCTGCGCCTCGCCACCCCGACCCAGGGGATGTATCGCCGCTTGACCGAGGATGCAGTGGTCGGTGACGTGACGATCCCCAAAGGCGCGATGTGTGTGCTGATGTACGCGTCAGCGAATCGCGACGACCTGGAGTTCGCGGCCGGCGGCGAGTTCGATCCCGAGCGCGCGAACGCCAAGGAGCATCTCGCGTTCGGCAAGGGCATCCACTACTGCCTCGGGGCTTCGTTCGCGCGTGCCGAAGGTGCCGTCGCGCTCGGCCGGATCCTCACCCGGCTCCCCGACCTCCGCTACGGACCCGACAACGACTTCGAGTACGAGCCCAGCTTCATCCTGCGCGGCCTCAAGCGCCTCGACCTCGAGTTCACACCGGGAGCGCGCCGCGCCGGCTGACCGTCAGCGCCCGGGAGATCAGGCGCCCAGGAGCCCGGCGCCCCACCGGATCCCGCGGCGCAACAGCTCACGGAACTCGGGAACGTCCCACGACCCTCGCTCGATCTCGGGGTACCAGCGGACCTGGGGCTGCATGTCGTAGTGACCGCGGCAGTGCCCGAGGGTGAGGTACAGCACCGACCCCTCCCCGTAGGGACGCTCGTACGCGACGAGGTGCGCGACGTCGTCGGGCCACTCGGCCTCGTCGAACCCGACCGCGGTCCCCGTCCAGCGGGTCTCGAGCAAGGGGACGAGTGCATCACGGTCGTGGTGCTCGGAGAGGTAGAGCTCATCGGTGGCGGTGAAGCCGTCGAGACCTTCCGTGAACCAGTGCGCGCGATCGACGACGGAGACCTCGTACGGCTCGATCGGGACTGGGTGGGCGAGGAACTGGCTGCCGAGGACCTCCGCGAGCACCGGGAACACTCGGGGCGTCGCGACACCGGTCGCGCTGAGATCCAAGGCCGCGTTGGTGCCGTGCAGCGCGAACCAGCGACCTCCACCCTGCACGAACGCCGCGAGCGCGTCCTGCTCCGCGACGGAGGGTCGGACGTTGCACGTGTAGGTGACGAGGAAGTCGGCGCGAGCGATGGCATCGGTGTCGGAGTAGTCCGGCGCCACCGTCGCGCGGACCTGGTCGTGCTCCGCGAGGTGCGAGAGGATCTCGCGCCGGGCGTAGTCGAAGTCGTGGAAGTCCCCTCCGCAGACGACCAAGCAGTCGACGCGCCGCGGGTGATCAGCCAC
>JANOWV010000464.1:0-2699 GCA_031418075.1 Actinomycetes bacterium | reverse complement strand
GTTCTCGAAGTACTTGGCCACATGGGTGGCGAACTGGTTCGGGGGCTCGTCGACGTACACCCAGGTCGGTACCCCCAGGCTCGTGGCGCCCTCGGGGAAGCGGGTGCGGACCTCGAGCGCCGCCTCCAGGAACCCCGGAGGGTCGGCCGCGTAGTCGGGTGCGGGAGCCAGCATCGCGATGGCCTCGCCGAGCTCGGCGTGCGCATGCGCGGCCATCCATGCGCCGAGGTTCGCGGCCTCCATGAGCCCCGGGCCGCCTCCCGTCGCGACCACGAAGCCGGCCCGGGCCAGCTCCCACGCCAGCTGCGCGGTCGTGCGGTAGGTCGGGTCGATGCGTGACGTCGTGTGGCTTCCCATCAGACCGACGACCGGCGCGGCAACCTCATCGACGAAGCGCAGGAGCGCCGACTCGATGCACGCATCGTGGATCCCGCGGGCGACGAGATCGAGTGTCGACGGAGTCGTGCGCGTGCGTGCTCCGACCCGGGCGTCGAACGTGGCGTCCGGAACCCCCGGCTCGTAGCCGTCCATCAGCTCGTCGTTCGTGTACAGGTGGGCGCGGTAGGGATCGAAGCCGGGCCCGTCCGGGTCGGTGAGATCGAACGCGGGGAGGACCATCGCGCCGAGCGATGTCAGGGTCGTCACCCCCTCGGAATCGAAGGTGCACGCCGCGAAGCCCGCGCCGGCGAGGGTGCACGACGGCCAGTCGATCGAGGCTCTCCGGAGGTCGAGACCGACGACCCAGGCGCGTGAGAGGTCCGGCATCCTCGCCCGGAGGTCCGCCTCGGTGGTGATGACGGGCGACGACTCCATGCGGTGGCGCACCGTAGTCGTGACCTGCGCCGTAGGCTCCATCGCCGTGGCCTCGACCCGCGTCCCGTTGGTGCACCACCGCTTTCCGCACGCGACCGTCGCCTCGCCGCACTACCTCGCGAGCGCGGCGGGCCTCGAGGTGCTCGCCGCAGGTGGGAACGCGCTCGATGCCGCCGTCGCCGCCAACCTCGCCCTTGGAGTCGTCGCCCCGTACTTCTGCGGCTACGGCGGCGACATCTTCGCGATCGTCTGGGACGGCGAGCTGCACGGCTACCTCGGCTCGGGACGCGCACCGGCGACCGCTTCCATCGAAGACGCCCGAGCGCGCCACGGCGACCGGCTCCCACCGTTCGGGGGCGATGTCGTCACCGTCCCGGGCGCGGTGGCGGGCTGGTTCGACCTGTTGGAGCGCTTCGGGAGCCGCACGTTCGGCGACCTCGCCACGCGTGCCCACACGCTCGCGGCCGAGGGATTCGAGGTCACCCAACGGGGTGCCGTGCCGTTCGTCGAGGCCCAACACATGTACCCGGAGTTTGCGGATTGGACGTCCGTGTACGGCGAGGTAGGCACCGGCACATTCCTGCGGCAACCGGCGATGGCGCGCACGATCGCGACACTGTCCGAGTCGGGCCCCGATGCGTACTACCGCGGCGAGATCGCCGCCGCGATCGCCGCCGCGGTGGCGAAGGCCGAAGGTCGGCTCGGCGTCGACGACCTCGCGAGCCACGCCGGACGCTTCGTGGATCCGCTCCGGGCGACGTTCGCCGACGCAGTGGTGGCCGAGCTGGCACCGCCGACCCAAGGGGTCACCGCACTCGAGGCGTTGCGCATCCTCGACGGGCTCGCACTGCCGAGCCACGATGTCGACGGAGGCGCGGCGCGTACGCACCTGCTCATCGAGGCGACGAAGCAGGCAATGGCCGACCGCGGAGCGTTCGTCGGCGATCCCGACCACATGCCGCACGATCCCGATGCGCTCCTCGGCGATGCGTGGGTGCAGTCCCGGCGGGCGGCGATCGACCCCGAGTCCGCGTCGACGCCACGCCCGGTTCCACCGCAACCTGGTGGCACCGCGTACCTGTGCGCGGCCGATGCCGACGGGATGCTCGTGAGCCTGATCCAGTCGAACTTCGTGCACTTCGGCTCGGGTGTGCACGTCCCCGAGTGGGGGATCAACCTCAACAATCGCGGGTTCTCGTTCTCGCTCGACGACACCGCGGTGAACGCGCTCCGCCCCGGCGCATTCCCGATGCACACGCTCATCCCGGCGATGGTGCTGCGCGACGACGCCGCGGTCGCCGCGTTCGGCAGCATGGGCGGCGACGCGCAGGTGCCCGTCCACGTGCAGGTCCTTGCCGACGTCCTCGACGGGGGTGCCGACTTCGCAGACGCCATCGCCGCGCCGCGGTGGCGACTCGACGTGGACTCGTGGCGGGTGACGATCGAGTCCCGTGCCGATGCGGCGGTCGTGGCGGGGCTCCGGGCGCGGGGCCATGATGTGGCCGAGGCGCGTGCGTTCGACTCTGGCATGGGCCACGCGCACGCAACGTGGCACTCCACCCAGGGCTACGGCGTCACGTTCGACCCGAGGTCCGAGGGCGCCGCGCTCGGGCTCTGAGTCGGTCGGCATTTCGGGATCGGCGGGTACCATCGATGCGTGTCCGAGGACCGTGCCGCGCACCACGCGCCCATCGTGAAGTCGCCTGTCTTCAAATCGGTCGACGATGTCCGGGACGCCCTCACGGCGCACGACTGCCTCGCCGACGACGGGCTGACCACGGCAATCCTCCTCGCGCTGCGCCTCGAGCGGCCGCTGCTGCTCGAAGGTGAGGCGGGCGTCGGCAAGACCGAAGTGGCAAAGGTGTTGTCCCGGTGGACCGGAGGAG
>JANOWV010000463.1:0-2993 GCA_031418075.1 Actinomycetes bacterium | reverse complement strand
GTCCGGTGCTCTGCGGTGTGGTGTGCTCAGCCGACGGGGCGGAACGCGAAGGTCACGACCTCGTCGCCGTCGCGTTCCCCGAACGGCACGACGACCAGCTCCATCTCCATGCCGGTCGCCAGCGCCGCGGGATCGGCCTCGGTGAGGTGCGCTTCGACCTTCACCTCACCGCCGAGGTCGATGTAGCCGACACCGAAGGGGACGAAGTCGGCGCCGGTCGGGCCGGCATACGGCGGCGCGGGCGGCGGGAACTCCTGGGTGGTCCACGCCCAGAGGTGGCCACGGCGCGGCAGCACGTGCTCAGCCATCTCCGTCGACGGGCAGCGCGGGCACGAGGCCTGCGCCGGGAACGTCACGATGCCGCACTCGGTGCAGCGGCTCCCGATGAGCTGCGGCTCGTCGGAAGGCCAGGTGAAGATGCCTTCCGCAACAGGGACAGTTGCCATCACGTGCTCCGATGTCTCGGTCGAGGTCGCTGGTGGTGGATCACGGTGCCGCCGCGAGGGCTCGGAGCTCGTCCTTGACGACCTTCCCCGTCGCGTTCACGGGGAGTTCGTCGAGGAAGACGACCGAGCGCGGCACCTTGTAGTTCGCCATCTCGTCGCGAGCCCACGCGATGACATCCGCTGGCTCGACCGGAGGTCCGGGATCGAGGACGACGAAGGCCGCGCTGACCTCGCCGAGGCGCGCGTCGGGTACGCCGATCACCGCGGCCTGGGCGATCCGCGGGTGACGGAGCAGGAGGTTCTCGATCTCGGCCGGGTAAGCGTTGAAGCCGCCCACGAGGAACATGTCCTTGATCCGCCCGACGATCCGGAGGTAGCCGTCGGCGTCGAGGGTGCCGAGGTCGCCGGTGTGCAGCCAACCGTCGGCATCGAGCGCCGCGGCGGTTGCGTCGGGGTCGTCGAGGTAGCCGCGCATCACAGTTGCACCTCGCACCAGCACCTCGCCCGGTTCGCCTGTCGCTGCGTCGGCGCCGGTGTCGATCACGGTCCGCACTTCGAACCCGTCCCACGGCCGGCCCACGGTTGTGGCGATGTGCTCGAAGTCGTCGTCGGGTGCACTCCCGGTGACGGTCCCCGCCTCGGTGAGGCCGTAGCCCGTGAGGATGCGCTCGAACGGGAGCTCTTCACGGACGCGTCGGATCAGCTCCACGGGGATGTCGGCGGCACCGGTGACCGCGACGCGCAGGCTCGAGATGTCGTAGTGGGAACGGTCGGGGTGGTCGAGCAGGATCTGATAGATGGTGGGCGGCCCGGGCAGCACCGTGATCCGCTCGCGCTCGACGAGCTCGAGCACGACCGCAGGGTCGAAGACCGGTACGGGGACGATCGTGGCACCACGCATGAGTGATGCGAGCAGCCCCGCCTTGTAGCCGAAGATGTGGAAGAACGGGTTCGCGATGAGGTAGCGGTCGCCTTCGCGCAGGTCGGCAAAGTCGCACCAGGCGAGGTAGGCGCGCAGCGTCTGACCGTGCGCCATCACCACGCCTTTGGGATTCCCCGTCGTGCCCGAGGTGAACACCACGTCGCTCGCGTCGTCGGGTCCGATCGATGCGATGCGCTCGTCGAGCTGGCCCTGCATCACCGCGTCGGCCCGCTCGAGCCACGTTCCCCACTCAGTCGTCGTCGCGTCGGCGTCACCGGAGAGGAGGACGGTGTGCTCGAGCGCCGGGAGCGCCACCTCGGCAGAAGTGAGCAGGGCGGGGTAGTCGGTGTCGAGGAACCCGCGCACGGTGAACAGCACCCGGGCGCCGCTCCGCTCGAGCAGGTAGGCCGCCTCGGCGCCCTTGAAGCGCGTGTTGATCGGTACGAGCACACCACCGGCGCTGGTGATGCCGAGTGCCGCGACGATCCACTCCAGGGAGTTCGGTGCCCAGACCGCGACCCGATCTCCAGGCGCGATCCCGGCGGAGAGCAAGGCCCGCGCCGACCGGTCGACCATGGAGACGAGGGCGGTGTAGCTGACTCGCGTCTCGCCGACGATCACCGCCTCGGCTTCACCGGCGCGGCGTGCGGTGTCCCGAAGCATCGCGGGGATGCTGGGCCAGGTGATCTCGGTCGGCACGGCGGAGAAGTCCCCGTTCAGGGGGTGACGACCGGGAGGCGTTCCCAACCGCGGACGGTGGACGTGCGCGCCTGGATCGCGTTGTCCTCGTCGACCTGCCATGAAGGGAACCGCTTGAGTACCTCGTCGAGGGCGATGCGGCCCTCGAGCCGTGCGAGCGCCGCGCCGAGGCAGAAGTGGATGCCGTACCCGAAGGCCAGGTGATGGTCGATCGTCCGGTGGATGTCGAACTGATCGCCGTTCGGGAACTTGCGGTCGTCGCGGTTCCCGGCTGCGGTGAGCAACAGGATCGCGCTGCCTTCGGGCACCGTCTGGCCGTAGTGCTCGACGTCGCGCGTCACGTAACGGGCCTGCACGGGGGAGGGTGACTCGTAGCGCAGCAGCTCTTCGATCGCGTTGGGTACGAGTGACCGGTCCTGCGCGAGGTCCTGGAGCTGGTCCGGGTGCTCAGCGAGCACCTTGCCGGTCCATCCGATGAGCCGAGTGGTCGTCTCATTGCCCGCGGCCGCGAGCAGGCCTACGTAGCTGAGCACCTCTTCGCGCGTGAGCTTGCGCAGCGTCCCCGTGAGGTCCTCGTACTCGGCGTTGAGCAGCTCGGTCATCAAGTCGTCAGACGGATGCTGCGCCCGCCACTCGATGTACTCGGCGAATGCTTCGTTCGCGCTGGCGTCGGCGACGGACTGCGCGTCGACGTCGGGCATGCCGCTCTCGGTGAGCCGGAGTCCGTCGTCGATGCGATCGCGGATGGCCTCCTGGTCGGCCTCGGGGATGCCGAGCAGCATGCCGATGGTTCGCATCGGCATCTGGGCACCGAGATCGCTGATGAAGTCGAACCCGCCGCTGCCCACGAGCGGGTCGAGGGTGGCCGCGCAGAACTCTCGGACCTTTGGCTCGATGTCGAGCATCCGCCGGGGGGTGAACACCCG
>JANOWV010000462.1:0-2476 GCA_031418075.1 Actinomycetes bacterium | reverse complement strand
TGAGTCCGAGGTCCGCCGCCTGATGGAGACGACCGAGGGTTACGACCCGGCGGTCTGGACCCAGATGGCCCAGGAGCTGGGGCTCCAGAGCCTGCACCTCCCCGAGGCGCACGGTGGCCAGGGTTTCACCTTCGTCGAGCTCAGCATCGTGCTCGAGGAGATGGGTCGCGAGTTGCTGTGCTCGCCGTACTTCTCGACGGTGTGCCTCGCCGCCAACGCGATCATGAACGCCGGCACCGACGCCCAGCAGGGTGAGCTGCTCCCGGGCATCGCGAGCGGCGAGACGATCGCCGCGCTGGCGTTCACCGAGCCCAACGGCAAGTGGGACGCGTCGGGTATCACCATGGAGGCGCGATCTGCCGGGAAGGGCGGCAAGGGCGACGCCTACACGCTCGACGGCACGAAGATGTTCGTGATCGACGGCCATACCGCGACGACGATCATCGTCGCAGCTCGCCAACCCGGCACCACGGGTGAAGATGGCATCGGGTTCTTCGTGGTCGACGCCGAGGCCGAAGGGCTGACGCGCACGCCGCTCGCCACGATGGACCAGACCCGCAAGCAGGCGAAGCTCGAGTTCTCGGGCGTTGCGGCGACCCCGCTGGGCGAGTCGGGCAGTGGTTGGGCCGCACTCTCCAAGACGCTCGACCAGGCGGCCGTCTGCCTCGCGAACGAGATGGTGGGTGGAGGCCAGAAGGTGCTCGACATGTCGGTCGAGTACGCGAAGGTGCGGGTGCAGTTCGGACGGCCGATCGGCTCGTTCCAGGCGATCAAGCACAAGTGCGCCGACATGCTGCTCGAGGTGGAGTCCGGCAAGTCCGCCGCGTACTACGCGGCCTGGGCTGCCGGCGAGGACAACGAAGAGCTGCCCGTGGTGGCCTCGCTGGCCAAGGCGTACTGCTCAGACGCCTACTTCCATGCCGCGGCGGAGAACATCCAGATCCACGGTGGAATCGGCTTCACGTGGGAGCACCCGGCCCACCTCTACTTCAAGCGGGCCAAGAGCTCCGAGATCCTGCTCGGCGACGCCACGTACCACCGCGAGCTGCTCGCCCAGCGCATCGGCATCTGACTTGGCGCAAGACGCCGAATCCGCCATTCCACTCTCGATCGTCGTCGTCGCCTACAACATCGAGCGCGAGCTGCCGCGAACGCTTCGGTCGCTCGCGGTCGGTTATCAACGACATGTCGGCGTCGACGACTACGAGGTCATCGTCGTCGACAACGGCTCAGAGACCCCGATCGACGAATCCGTCTTCGCGGGGCTGAACGGCCAATTCCGGCTCTTGCGTATCGACGATGCGCCGCCTTCGCCAGCCCATGCCGTGAACCGAGGGATCGCCGAAGCACGCGGCGAGATGATTGCCGTCATGCTCGACGGCGCGCGGCTGGTGACACCCCGATTCGTGCACTTCACCCTGGTCGGGAGTCGCGCGCATCCGAACTCTGCGGTTGCGACGCTGGGCTGGTATCTCGGGTACGACCATCAGCGGCACGCGCTCCTCGCAGGCTGGACGAAGGCAGACGAAGATCGTCTCCTCGAGTCGATCGACTGGCCGAACGACGGCTATCGCCTCTTCGAGATCGCGACGATGGATGAGTCGTCGACATGCGGCTGGTTCCAGCGGATCTTCGAGAGCAACGGCTTCGCGCTCCCGCGGCACTGTTGGAAGGAGCTCGGCGGCTTCGACGAGCGTTTCGACGCCCCCGGGGGCGGGATCGTCAACCACGACACCCTGCGTCGCGCCGCGGAGCTCGATGGCCTCGGCTGGGTGATCCTCATCGGAGAGGCCACCTTCCATCAGCTCCACGGAGGGATCGCCACCAACGTCTCGCCAACCCAGATCGAGGAATCCATCGGCGTATGGAAGTCCCAGTACGAGGCACTCCGGGACCAGCCGGTGGAGCCCCCTGTGCTGGCTGACCGCGTGCTCCTGGGCACGCTCCCCAACGCCGCTCGTCCCCACTTCGCGCACGCCCTCAACGCGATCCTGCACGTCGAGAGGTTCACCGACGCGACCGTCCGGCCCGCCGTACCGCTGCCCGATCCCGCCAAGGAGGCGGATCCCGTGGCCGCGGCATGGATGGCGGCGGCGGTCGAGGCAGCCAAGAGCGGGTTCGACATCGAAGCGTCGTTCTTCGCTCGCGCGGCGCGGGGTGCTGCACCCGAGACCGAGCAGCTCGACGCGCTGCTCGCGTGCGTCGCGAGCGGCGGTTCGCTCGAAGACCTTCCCTTCGATCGTCGCGTCCAGTTCCTGCTCGATCTCGGTGGGGTGTGCGAGACGATCGATGAGAGGGAAGCGGCCGAGGCCCACTTCCAGGACGTGCTGGTCCTTGAGCCGGGGAACACTGATGCCTACCTCGGCCTGAGCCGTGTGCGGATGCCGGGACCCTCACGCGACGAGGTGCTGGCCCGGGTCCACGAGCTCGTCGAGCCGGCGACATACCTGGAGATCGGTGTCGAGTACGGGATGTC
>JANOWV010000461.1:0-3729 GCA_031418075.1 Actinomycetes bacterium | reverse complement strand
CACCGGCTTCCCCGACCGGTGGAGGAGGTGCTCTACCCGGCGATGGAGGACTTCCAGCTCGACATCGTGATCGGGAAGGGCCCGTCGGCGCGCTCGATCCGGCTCGACCTGCCACGCTTCACGCTCGTCGGCGCCACGACTCGTAGCGGGATGATCACTGGGCCGCTCCGCGATCGGTTCGGCTTCGTCGCTCGCCTCGACTACTACGAGCCTGTCGAGCTCGTGAGCATCCTCGAACGGGCGTCCGGGATCCTCGGGGTCCCCGTCGACCATGAGGGCGCGACCGAGATCGCGCAGCGGGCACGCGGGACGCCCCGGATCGCCAACCGCCTGCTGAAGCGGGTGCGCGACTATGCGGAGGTGCGCGCCGACGGGCGGGTCGACGCGACTGTGGCCCGCGACGCGCTCACGTTGTTCGAAGTCGACGCACTCGGGCTCGACAAGGTCGACCGCGCGATCCTGCGCGCGCTCTGCGAGACGTTCGCCGGGGCGCCCGTCGGGCTGAGCACGCTGGCGGTCGCTGTCGCCGAGGAGACCGAGACGGTGGAAGACGTCTACGAGCCCTTCCTGCTCAAGCAGGGCCTCCTGCGGCGTACACCGCGCGGACGGGTGGCCACGCCCGGCGCGTTCGCGCATCTGGGGCTGCAGGGGCCGACCGGCCCGATGCCGGGGCTGTTCGAAGACTGACGCGAGCGCACGCCGGCCGCGTCCGTTGTGCGCGATCCGCTCCGCTACGATCGCCCCGACTCGGGAAGGGCTGTTCGCACATGATCGTCGTCATCTACCTCGCCGTGTTGGTCGCGGCGTTCTTCTTCCTGATCGTCGTGCCCCAGCGTCGTCGGATGACGGCCCATCGGTCGCTCATGGCGGCGCTCGCCCTCGGCGACGAGGTCGTGACCACCGGCGGCCTCTACGGGTCGATTCGCGGGCTCGACGGAGGCACGGTGCAGCTCGAGATCGCGGCAGGAATCGTCGTCACGGTCGCACGGGGTGCGATCGCCGGCCTCACCGTGCCGGATCCGCCCCTCAGCGGTTCGCCTGACCAGATCGGCTCGGGCGACCAGTCCGGCACTGGCGATGACGGGATCGCTCGCTCATGACGATCCGCCGGATGCGCATCTACCTAGTCGCGACCCTGCTGCTCGTCGTGGTCGCATCCGGTGCGACCATCGCATCGAACAACCAGCCGGTGCTCGGCCTCGACCTCCAGGGTGGGATCTCGGTCGTGCTGGCGCCGGTCGGCAACTTCAAGCCCGCCTCCCTCGACGTCGCCGTGAACATCATCCGTGACCGGGTCGACGGCCTGGGCGTCGCAGAGCCCGAGATCAGTCGGCAGGGCAACAACGTCGTGGTGGACCTCCCCGGGGTGAAGGATCGCAACAAGGCGCGCCGGGTGGTCGGCCAGACCGCCGAGCTGCGCTTCCGCCCGGTGCTCGCCGAGCTTCCCGCGGTGGGCGCGACGGTCTCGACCACGACGACAACCGCGGTGGCGGGCGACACCACGGCAACCACCGCAGCACCCGCCGAAGGAACCACGACCACGACCACCGCCGCCGGCACCGGCGCCGAGGGCGCGCGCGCTGCGGTGGCCTCGTGCGACGCGACGCAGATCGGCGCGATCGTCGCCGCGGGCACCGAGATCCCCAACACCACTCGGGTCGACGACAAGCGCAAGGCGTGTGTCGTGCTCCCGTTGCGCGATGCGCAAGGTCAGGCCCCTCGTCTCCTGCTCGGGCCGACCGAGCTCACCGGGAACGGTGTCGACTCGGCACGGTCTCGATTCGCCCAGGGTCAGGGCTACGCGGTGTCGGTGAAGTTCACCAGCGCGGGCTCGACCGCGTTCGACGCGCTCGCAGCGTCGTCGTTCCCCAAGAACCCGCCGGAGAACCAGGTCGCGATCGTGCTCGACGGTGTCGTGCAGTCGGCCCCTGCATTCCAGGCGGCGTCGTTCTCCGGTGATGTCCAGATCACCGGGAGCTTCACGCCGACCGAAGCCGACGACCTCGCCACGATCATCAACTACGGCGCGCTCCCGGTGCAGCTGAAAGAGCTCACCGTCCAGAACGTGTCGCCGTCGCTCGGCCAGGACCAGCTCGACGCGGGGATCGCGGCGGGGATCATCGGCCTGCTCCTCGTCGCGCTCTACATGATCCTCTACTACCGGCTCCTGGGCCTCGTCGTCGTGGTCGGACTGCTCATGACGGCCGCACTCGTCTATTCGCTCATCGCCTACCTCGGCACCGCGATCGGCCTCACGCTCACGCTTGCCGGTGTGACCGGTTTGATCGTCTCCGTCGGCGTGACAGTCGACTCGTACGTGGTGTACTTCGAGAGACTCAAGGACGAGGTCCGCACGGGTCGGAGCGTCCGTTCCTCGGTCGACCGCGGGTTTGCGCGTTCGTTCCGCACGATCGTCGCGGCCGACCTCGTCTCGCTGATCGGCGCCCTCGTGCTCTACTTCCTCGCGATCGGCTCGGTGCGCGGCTTCGCCTTCTTCCTCGGGGTGTCGACCATCCTCGACCTCGCGATCTCGTACTTCTTCATGCACCCGTTGGTCTCGCTCATGGCCCGTCGCCCGGCGCTCGTGCGCATGCGCGGCATCGGCATCGCCGCGGGTCTCGACGCACCGGAGGTGCGCGCGTGAGTGCCCCCACCGTCAACGGTCCCGCGATCAGCGGTCCTTCTGGCAACGGTCCCCCAGGGAACGGCTCGGGGATCGAGGGCCCGCGTCGCACGGGCCTGCTCGCGACGCTCCGTGACATCTACCACGAACGGACGCACTTCGATTTCATCGGTCGGAGTCGATTGTGGTTCGCGCTGTCCGGGTTGCTCGTCGCGATCGCGGTGGTGACGCTCGCGCTCTCGGGCCTCAACCTCGGCATCGACTTCGAGGGTGGCACGCAGTGGGAGGTCAGGCTGGCGAGCGGGACCGCTTCGACGACGGATGTGCGTGACGCACTCGCAGGGACGAAGGCCGCCGACTCGAAGATCCTCATCCTCGGCAGCGACGGCGTGCGGATCCAGGCACCCGAGCTCAAGCCCGCGGCCCAGGACAAGATCACCCAGGTTCTGGCTGACTACGCGAAGGTCCAGGTCGACGCGGTCTCGATCTCCACCGTCGGCCCGACGTGGGGCGATCAGGTGAGCAGGAAGGCGCTCACCGCGCTGATCTTCTTCTTCATCTTGATAGCCGCGTACCTGACCTTCCGTTTCGAGTGGCGCATGGCCGTTGGCGCGATCGTGGCGGTGCTCCACGACGTCATCATCACGGTCGGGGTCTACGCAGTGACCCGATTCGAGGTCACGCCGGGGACGGTGGTCGCGTTCCTGACGATCCTCGGGTTCTCGCTCTACGACACGGTCGTGGTGTTCGACAAGGTCCACGAGAACACGCCGAGCCTCGGCTCCGAGCGAGGCGACACGTACTCCGCCATGGTGAACCGGTCGATGAACCAGGTGCTGATGCGATCGCTCAACACCACGTTCGTCGCGCTCCTGCCGGTGGCGTCGTTGCTCATCGTCGGGAGCGGCATCCTGGGCGCCGTCACGCTGCGCGACTTCGCGCTGGCCCTGTTCGTCGGCCTGTTCGTGGGCACGTACTCCTCGATCTTCGTTGCGACTCCGATCCTCGCGATCCTCAAGGAGCGCGAGCCCCGATATCGCGCCCTGCGGGAGCGAGCCGTCACGCATGCCGCTCGTCGCCCGCCCCCATCGGCGGCGGTCGTCGGC
>JANOWV010000460.1:0-2174 GCA_031418075.1 Actinomycetes bacterium | reverse complement strand
GCGCGCGAGCTCGTCGGCGACCAAGCGGGTGATCGGCTGCTGCGGGCCGAAGCGCCATTCCCGCCACGGGAGCAGGTCGTACCACTTCGCCAGCTCGGTGAAGTCGAGCTCGGCGGTGATCAGTTCCTCTTCGGCGCCGGCCTGGGCGAGGACGACCGGGAAGCCTGGGAACTGCGGGCCACCGATGACGCTGCCGCCGGCCCACACGGGTGGGCCGTGGCTCGCGCCGACCCGGTTCGCGGGGGCGGCGAACACGAGGTTCTCCTGGGCGCGCACGAGCGTGCACTGCTCGAGGTTCTCGGTTGCGCGTACGACACCTCTCCGGCGCACGCGTGACGCGTGTCGAGGAAGAAAAGAAATGTTCTCTGAGGGCCGTTGAGCGGGCTTCAGTGTCACACCCCCCTGCTCGAATGGAGGCATGTTCACCGACGCGCTGGATGAGCTGAGGACTTGGCCCACTGATCGGCTCCGCGCGTCGCGCGACGAAGCGACGCGCGAGGAGCGTCGGTGGCAGATGCGGCGACTCACGATCGATCGGGTGCTCGACGAGCGCGGCGCGACCGACGCCCGTGACACGGTCGAGTGGGTCGCGGCGCGTGATGGTGTGCGCACCCAGACGGCCCGAGTCGAGGTCGAGGTGGCGCGGGCGTTGGACTCGTTGCCGGTGATTGCCGCGGCGGCCGAGGCGGGGGAGCTGTCGATGGAACAGCTCGGCTCGCTGGTGCAGCTCGCGACTCCGGCGACGGATGCGGCGTGGGCGGCGCGGGGTCGTCAGGCGGCTCCGTCGGATCTGGCGCGACTGGTGCAACGCCAACGGGTGGTGAGCGACGAGGAGATGGCAGTACGCCGCGACGCGCGGGAGCTTCGCTGGTGGCGTAAGGGCAAGATGCTGCGCCTCACCGGCGCGCTCCCCGACATCGACGGTGCGCTCGTCGAAGCGGTCCTCGAGCACATGGTGGGCGCGATGCGCCCGCCGAAGGGTCAGCGCTGGGACACCCGTGCGCACCGCGGTGCCGACGCGTTCGTCGAGCTGTGTCGCGCCGCCAAGGACGGCGCCGGCGCGTTGCCCACCGCACCAACGTCGAAGCGAGCGTGGAAGCCGAGTGTGGTGATCCACATGGGCTCCGACGCCCAGCCCACCGTCAATGGCATGCCCATCTCGGTCGCTGCCGTGCGCACTCTGATCGACGAAGGTGCCCGGGTGCGCGAGGTCCACCACGACGACCCGCTCGCACCCGCCCACGGTGATCGCATCCCCGCCGCGCTGCGCGAGTACCTGCGGGCCCGCGACCCGGTCTGTCGGGTTCCCGGCTGCACCCGCAAGGTCGGCCTCGACGCGCATCACCTCCGTCCCCGCTCCTGGGGCGGCCCCACCGACAAGCACTCGGTGGCGATGATCTGCCCGTATCACCATCCCCAGGCGGTGCCGCACGGCCCCTGGGTCCTCGACGGCGACCCCGAACAACCCGACGGACTCGCCTGGCATCGCATCGACCAACCCGGCCACACCGACATCGCCGCCCGCGCCGGCCCGGCGGCCTGACACGCCCGAGTGGCGGACCCCGATGGACGGCGTCATCGCACCGCCTCCGTGGCGAGGGCGCTGCGAGATCGATGACGATGCAGCGAGGACGAGGGACTTCCCCGACCGTTCCTTGACAACTGAAGAGTGGCCGCGGCCGTCCGCCTACGATCGGCGGGTCCCCGACCGAAACTGGGAGCCCCGAATGGCCGACATCGACCTGGCGGCGATCTACCTCGCGGTGCGCGATCGCATGTGTGCCGTGGCGGAAAGGATGGCGCCGAGCGATGCGGAGACGATCGTCCCGGCTTGCCCGGACTGGACCGTGCACGACCTCATCGCCCACCAGACGAGCATGCCGGCGGCGCTCATCGCCGGCGAGCTTCCGACCGGCGACATCAACGAGTGGATCCAGGGCCTCGTCGACGCCCGCCGCGACACGTCGATCGACGAGCTCCTCGCCGAGTGGCGCACCGACGACGCGGCGCTCGGTGGGCTCGTGGCGAACGTCGGCGTCCTCGTAGGAGATCTCGTCGCCCACGAGGGCGACCTCGACGGGGCACTCGGTATGGTTGCCGACCGTGCGGCTCCCGAGTCCGAGGCCCTGCTCCCCGGTGCACTGGCGGGCTTGCAGGGGCCGGTCACCGAAGCC
>JANOWV010000459.1:0-2113 GCA_031418075.1 Actinomycetes bacterium | reverse complement strand
GACGGGGACTCGCCGTCCCGCACCGATCCGTCACGAACGACCACACCCAGCAGGAACCAGACCGTCGCGGTCCACACCGCGGTGGCTCCCGCGAGGTGGAAGCCGACGAGCAGCTCCGGGATCCCGATCAGGTACTGCGTGTATCCGATCGCCCCCTGCACCACCACGGCGACCAGGAGCAACCCGAGTCGCGCCTGGACGTCGCGTGGTGCCCGCGTGCGACGGAGCAACCACAACGTCCCGAGGACGAGACCGAGGAAGATGACCACGGTCGTGCCGTGGATGCGCGTGACGGTGAACAGGTCGAACCCGAACCGCTTGGCTTTCTCGTCGCCTCCATGGGGGCCGGTCGCAGTGACGATGGTGCCGGTCGTGACGACCACAGTGGCCGCGACGAGCAGGATGCGCGCCATCGTGCGGACCCGAGCCTCGACGATCGAGCAAGGCCGACCCTCGGGCTGACTCGCGCGTCGGTACAGCACCAGCGCGTTCGCCAGGAGCACCAGCGACACCAGGAAGTGGGCCATCACGAACTCGGGCCGCAGCTCGAACAGCACGGTGAGACCGCCGAGGACCGCTTGGGCGAACACACCTGCGACCAGCCCGATCGACAACCAGACCAGGTCGCGCCGCCTCGGCGTTCGCACCAGCGAAGCGAGCACACAGACGATCACCCCGACTGACACCAGTCCGGTGAACATCCGGTTCAGGAACTCGACCATCGCGTGGACGTCGCTCACACCGCGCGGTGTGAGGCGGCCCGGCTCGCAGTTCGGCCAGTCCGAGCACCCGAGTCCCGAGCCGCTCAGCCGGACAGCGCCCCCGGTCACGATGATGATCGCCAGGAGCGCCACCGACGCGAGCGCGATCCGCTGGTACGTCGCGGAGCTGATCCTGGGGGTCGTCGCCATTCGAACGATCTGCGGCACGCGCACAGCAGCGGATGCTAGGGCCGACGACCATCGGTCACCGACCCGCCACACGGCGAGTCGGCACACGGCGAGTCGGCATACGGCGAGTCGGCGACGTGGGGATCGACGCCACAGGCCGGCCGGTACGCTCACGTCGAGATGCCTGCACCGCCGACGCCTCGCGATCGACCTGCCGGGGGCCGTGGGGCTCGACAGACCCAGCGGCGCCGGACCCGCCGTCGCCGAGGGCTGGTCGCAGTCGCCGTCCTGACCTTGATCGCGGCGGCAGGCGCGGCCTACGCGATCAACGCGGGTGGCAAGGGAACCGACCCGGTCGCCACCCGTGCACCCGTCTCGACCTCCAGCACGAGCACGGCACCGACCACGACGACCACACTGCGGGATCCCCGGCGGGGCAACCTCCAGCCCGTGACGTTCGCGTTCGGCGGCGACGTCCACTTCGAAGGCGCGCTCCGGGGCAAGCTGCTCGCCGACCCGAGCACCGTGCTCGCCCCGATCGCACCGGTGCTCTCCTCGGCCGACCTCGCGATGGTGAACCTCGAGAGCGCCATCACCGAGCGCGGCACGCCGTACGTGAAGAAGTACAACTTCCGCGCACCGGCGTCGGCACTCGACGCGCTTCGAGCCGCGGGCGTGGATGTCACGACCGTGGCCAACAACCACGGTCTCGATTTCGGTGACGAAGGCATGGCCGACACGATCGCGGCTTCCCTCGAGAAGCAATTCCCCGTGCTCGGGATCGGGAACAACCCCGCCGAGGCGTATGCACCGTTTCGGACCGAGATCAAAGGGCAGCGCATCGCCGTGTTCGGCGCGACCGACGTCCTCGACGGCGAGTACGTCACCGCATGGGCCGCGAGTGACGTTCACGGCGGCCTCGCGTCGGCGAAGGACGCGAATCTGGCGCTGCTCGTCGGCGCGATCCAGACCGCCCGAGTCGACTCCGACACGATCGTCGTCTACCTCCATTGGGGGGTGGAGCGCGAGGGCTGCCCGTCACCCCGCCAGCAGGAGGTGGCCCAGGCGCTCACCGACGCGGGCGCCGACATCGTCGTGGGCTCCCATGCGCACCAGCTCCAGGGTGGCGGGCGCTTCAACACGTCGTTCGTCGACTACGGGCTCGGGAACTTCGTGTTCTACAACGAGGTCGGCGAGTACGGCCGCAGCGGCGTACTCGTCGT
>JANOWV010000458.1:0-1899 GCA_031418075.1 Actinomycetes bacterium | reverse complement strand
GTGAGCTCTTGGTGCAAGAGACCATCGACTACGACTTCGGGTTCGTTCCCGGGCACGGGATCCTCCGCAACATCCCGGTGCGGTTCGACTATCCGAAGAAGGCCCACACCGACCGCGTGTATCCACTGGACATCGTGTCGGTGAGGGCGTCGGAGGGAACGCCGGGCCAGTACACGACCGACTCCTACAAGGAGAACAAGGTCGGGTACGAGCAGCTCAAGATCGGGGACCCTGACCAGACGATCACCGGCGCGCACAGCTACGAGATCACGTATCGCGTGCGTGGCGCGCTCAACGGGTTCAAGGACCACGACGAGCTGTACTGGAACGCGATCGGGAACGAGTGGACGACGCTCGTCAACAACGTCTCGGTGCAGGTCACCGCACCCGATGCGATCACCCAGGTGAATTGCTTCCAGGGGTCGTTCGGTTCGACGCTGCCGTGCGACACCGCGTTCTTCGAAGGCGACGTGGCGAGCTTTGCCCAACCCCAGCTCTTCCCGACCGAGTCCTTCACCGTGGTGATCGGGTTGCCGAAGGGCGCGGTACCGCAGCCGAAGCCGATCCTCAAGAAGCGGTGGACGGTCGGCCGCGCCTTCGCCGTGAATGCGGGCACCGTCGGGGGCGCGGGTGCGTTCGCGCTCGGCGGCTTCGGCGCCTTCTTCTTGGCGTTCGGTCGCAAGGCACGCGACCGGCGCTTCAAGGGTGGAGCGGTCGACCAGACCTTCGGCACCGAGGGCGGCGCCGACGAGCTCACGCCGATGTTCTCGGGGAAGACCGAGACGCCGGTGGAGTTCGAGCCCCCCGACGATCTGCGGCCGGGCCAGGTGGGGACGCTCGTCGACTTCAAGGCGCACCCGCTCGACGTGACCGCCACCATCATCGACCTCGCGGTCCGCAAGTACCTCGTGATCGAGGAGGTCGAGACGGCCTCGCGGTGGTTGAAGAACGATTGGAAGCTCACCAAGCTCGACAAGTCCGACGCGAAGCTCCTCGACTACGAGAAGGAGCTGCTCGGCGGACTGTTCACGAGTGGCGACACGGTCGAGCTCACCGACCTCAAGCAGAAGTTCGCGGCTCGCATGGCCAAGGTGCAGAAGGCGCTCACGGAAGATGCGAAGGCGCAGGGCTGGTTCACCCGTGATCCCAGCAGTGCCCAGCTCTCCACCGGGTGCCTCGGCATCGTGGTGCTGGTGCTCGCGGTTGCCGTGACGGTCGTGCTGGCGCTGTGGACGAGCCTGGGACTGCTCGGGATCCCGCTGATCCTGCTCGGGCTGTTCTGGACGTACAGCGCACGATGGGCACCCGCCCGTACGGCCAAGGGGAGCGCGCTGCTCCGGCGGACCAACGGGTTCCGGCGCTTCATCGAGGAGTCGGAGAAGGAGCGGGCGCGCTTCGCGGAGCGCAAGAACCTCTTCTCCGAGTACCTGCCGTATGCCGTGGTCTTCGGTGCGACCGAGAAGTGGGCGAAGGCGTTCGCCGGCCTCGACGGAGAGCCGCCCGACACCAGCTATTGGTACCGGTCCACGATGCCGTTCGAGTACATCGCCTTCTCGCATGCGATGACCGGCTTCGCCACGACGACGGCAGGCACGCTCACGTCGACACCACCATCGACCTCCGGTTCGAGCGGGTTCTCCGGCGGCGGCGGGTTCTCGGGCGGCGGCGGTGGCGGTGGAGGCGGCGGGTCCTGGTGAATCGCCGAACCTCATCGTGCTGATGGCGTTCGTGCTCTGGGCCGGACCGGGACGGTTGTCGGTCGACGAACGCATGGCGACCCGCCGCGGGAGTGTCGCGTCGGCTGCTCCGTAGCGCCCGTTACGCGGCCGCGCCCACCGGCTTCCCGTCGACCATCTGGTCGAGGTACTCCGACAGCCCGTACCCGACCTTGCCATCGCA
>JANOWV010000457.1:0-1653 GCA_031418075.1 Actinomycetes bacterium | reverse complement strand
ACGCGGCGTTCCTCGGGATCACCGACGCGCACGGCCCTGCGCACCTGGCGCGCGCGATCGTCGAGGGCGTCGCGTTCGATGTCGCCCGCTGCCTGGAGCTCGTGGCTCCCAACGCGACGGAGCTTGCACTGGCGGGAGGCGGATCGGCGCACGAGGTGTGGCGCAGCGTCTTGGCTGCCGTGACGGGTTTTCCCGTCGTGCGACGGACGATCGACGACGCCGCGTCCGTCGGCGCGCGGCTGCTCGTCGCCGATGCAAAGGGCACCCCAATGGCCGTCGACGACGTGAACCCTGTGATCTCACGGGAGGTGGGCGAGGCCCGTGACGTAGAGGCCTACACCGGGCTACGCGGTCGGAGCGATGACGCGGCCGCGGCAGTGCTCCGGCTCGGGCGATAGGGCTCCGGGGGTGGGACTCGAACCCACAGCCGTCGGCTTAACAGGCCGCTGCTCCACCATTGAGCTACCCCGGAATGGCTTCCGACGATAGCAGCGCACGGATCAAACCCATGACCTGACGGTGCGTCTTCGTGCACGAGAAGGAGACGTAGCAGCAGCCGTTCTCGTGCTTCGCGGTTCTCGTTGTCGGGTGCGCCTCGGGTCGATATGCCCTCCGGAACTGCGACCGTGGGACATCGGTGATGTCCGACCAGAAGCACTCGGCCGCGTCGAGATCGAGCCCCGTGTGGAGGTAGACGCGTACTCGTACGCGCGCTTCATCGACGTCGAAAAAGTGACGTAGCCATGCACAGAAGAGTCGGACCATCCCAGCATCAGTGTTCGCGAACATCACTGCGTGATCACGCTTGGCACCCTCTCCCGCGTAGAGGGCAACGCCGGCAGCGAGGAAGGCGTCGTCGCTGAGCGTGCCGATGAGGCGGCGGCCTTCGGCGTCGCATTCGGCGATCTCGCGGAGCTTGCGGTCGTGGGCCGGGTGCGGGCGCCGGTGAGGCCCGGTCCGGCGCTTCGACGGGGTGAACGGGACATCTCGGACCCAGATCGACACGGACGACTTCGCAACCCCGAGCTGCGCCGCGATGTCGGCGAGCGTGGTCCCCCGGGCGCGCAGCAGGCGGGCCTGTTCTCGTTCTGCCACCTTGCCGCGGTACCCCATGGTTCGGACGGTACGGCCGAGGTGTGACACCATCGGGGGATGCCGAAGTTCCGTCTTGGAGTCATCATCGGGTTCGGCGCCGGGTACTACCTCGGCGCCAAGGCCGGCCGGGAGCGCTACGAGCAGCTCCGCTCGTTCGTGGCGAGCAGCCCACTTTCGAAGGTGCAAGCCGCCTACGAGCTGGGCGTGGAGCGCATCCGGGAGACCGCGCCGACCCCCGAGTCACAGACGGTCATCCCGCCCTCGAACAACTAGCTACCCGTGCGCTCGCGGTGCTTGCACCCCGGCCAGCAGCACGGTCGCCGCATCCCTTCCTCCAGCTCTTCCTGGGTCCGTCGGATGCGGCGCTCCCTGGTCGCCACCTGCTTGGCATCTTCGACCCAGCAGATGAACTCGTTGCGCGCCAGGGTTGTGATGCTTTTCCAAGCGGCAAGTGCCGTGGGGTTGGCGATCAGCGCCCCGCGCAGGTCGGCTGGGAGTTTGTGTACCGCGCCACCTGGTACTCGTTGACCGCTCAACGGACCTCACTTCGGGTAGGCC
>JANOWV010000456.1:0-3246 GCA_031418075.1 Actinomycetes bacterium | reverse complement strand
CATGGACGTCGATCTCGTGCAGGCATTGCACGGTCGCGCTCCATCGGTCGCCACGGGCGTGAAGCGGATGCTGCCCGACGCCACCGTGTTCACGCTGCAGGGCGACGGCGACATGGTGAACGAGGGGCTCCAGGAAGTGCTCCACACCGCGGCACGCGGCGAGAACGTCACCTGCATCTTGCTCAACAACGGCGTGTTCGGCGAGACCGGAGGCCACATGACCGCCACGAGCGTGATCGGCCAGCGCACCAAGAACACGCTCGACGGGCGCGACCCTGAGTACCACGGGTACCCGATCCTGATCGGCGACCTCGTCTCCCGACTCGAAGGCGCGGCCTACGTCGCGCGCGGCTCCGTCCACAACGCCGGCGCAGTGGCGCGCACCAAGCGCATGTTCCGACGCGCGTTCGAGTGTCAGCGCGACCGGGAAGGGTTCTCCTTCGTCGAGGTGCTCACGATGTGCCCGACCGGCTGGTTCGTACCGACCGCCGATGGGCCCGGCGAGCTCCAGCGCACGCTCGGCGAGGTGCACGTGATGGGTGAGCTGAAGGTCGACGGCGCGATCCGCACCACCCAAGAGCTCCACGACGAGAACATCGCCCGTCAGCGCGAGGTCGAGGCGAAGCTTGCCGCCGGTGGCCTCGACGCCCCGGCCTAGGCTCCCCGCGTGAACTTCACCTACCCGCCCGAGGCCGAGGCGTTCCGCGCCGAGTTCCGCACTTGGCTCGACGCGAACCTGACCGACGAGCTCCGCGAGCGAGGCCATTCCCTCAACATGGAGCCCGGCAGCCCCGAGCTCGAGGAACGCCGGGCGTGGAACCGTGCGCTGGCCGACGCGGGCTACGCGGCGATCTCCTGGCCGGTCGAGTACGGCGGGCGCGGCGCCGGCGTCATGGAGCAGGTCGTCTGGAACGAGGAGATGCACCGCGCGCAAGCGCCGGGGCCGATCAACGTCCTGGGCATCCCCAATGTCGCGCCTGCGATCATGACCTACGGCACCGACGACCAGAAGTCGACGATGCTTCCCGCAATCCTGCGCGGCGACGACATCTGGTGCCAGGGATTCTCCGAGCCCGATGCCGGTTCCGACTTGGCGTCACTGCGCACGACGGCGGTGCTCGACGGCGACTCCTGGGTGGTCAACGGTCAGAAGATCTGGACCACGCTCGGGCACCTTGCCAACTGGTGTGAGCTGCTCGTGCGCACCGATCCCGACGTCCCCAAGCACAAGGGCATCTCGTGCCTGCTCGTGGACATGACGCTTCCCGGGGTGTCGGTGCGCCCGCTCGCCACCATCACCGGAGAGCACGAGTTCAACGAGATGTTCTTCGATGACGTGCGCGTGCCCGTCGACTCGATCCTCGGTCCCGTGCATGACGGCTGGCGAGTCGCGATGACGACGCTGTCCCACGAGCGCGGTGGCGTCGCGAAGCTCCACCTCGGCACTCGGGCCAAAGTCGCGCAGCTCATCGACCTCGCGAAACGCACCCCGAAAGGCGACGGGCGGATGGTTGCCGAAGACCCGGCGATCCGTCAGCGCCTGGCGAGGGTGTACCTCGAAGCAGAGCTGTTCAAGCTGGTTGCCGACCGCGCGATCTCGGGCGAGCTGCACGGACGGGCGCTCGGCCCGGAGTCGAGCATCGTGAAGATGGTATGGAGCGAGACCGAGCAGCACCTCACCGAGGTCGCGACCGCCGTGCTCGGCCCGGACGCGACGACGGGTACCTGGGGTCGCGACCGGCTCGCTTCGCGATCACACACCATCGCCGGCGGAACGACCCAGGTCAACAAGAACATCATCGCCCAACGCGTCCTCGGACTCCCCCGCGCCCGCTGATCCGCGTGCGAACGCGACGTCGGCGAGGAGCAGCAGCACGGCGAGCCACCCCAGCTCCGGTGCATCGAAGGCCTTCGCGGCCGCGAGCGCGAGCGGAGCACCGGCACTGAGCGCGATGCGACCCCGTGCGACACGTGCGGCGACCACGGTCGCGACACCGACGACGGCTCCGATCCACGGGCGGGACATCAGCGCAGATGCGATCCCGAGTCCGACCGCGACTCCAGCAAGCACGCGTGCCGACGGAACAGTGCCCCCGAACACGAACGGCGACGCCCACTTCGGCGTATCGGCCAACGCGGCCGTCGTCCTTGCACGCCGCCGGGTCACCAGGAGCACGGCGAGGCAGGCGAGCACGGCCAGCGCCGAGGCCACCAGGCCGATCCAGACGAGACGCTGGGATGTCCAGCGCAGCTCGATGTCGATCGTCCCCGCACGATCGGGCCGGACGAGCCAACCGTTGGCATAACCGTCGACGAGGCGGGGAGCTGCTCCCAGCGAAGCGCCCGCGGCCGTGGTCGCCCTCCAGCTGTCGCTGTGGCTCTGGCCCAGGACGAGCCAGAACGGCGCGCCGTCGCTCCGCACCCGGAGGTCGAACGAGGTCGGACCCGAGTCGATGACGCGAACCTTCGTTCCGGTGGCCGATCCGGCAGTCCCAAGGGCAACCGGCGCTGCCGCGAGTCCGTCCTCGCCGGACCCCAACACGAGCCGATCGACGTCGATCCCCGTGCTGAGCCCCGGGGCGCTCTGCACCCGGTGCGCCCCTCGCGTCAGCTCGACGGGACCCGTGCACGACTCGAGCACCAGACCCGACCGGCCGGCCGTCGCGCTCCCCTGCACGCGCACCGACCGCGGATGCCCGTCGATCGAGATGAGGTCATCACGGCACGCATCGGGCACCGCACCCGCATCGGTCGGGCTCGGAACTCCGGACAGGCCCGCCTCGGCGATCGCCACCGGGAGCACGATCCCCCCACCGGTCCGTGCGTCGGAAGTCGCAACCTGACGCGTCGCCTCGACGACGAGGCGCAGGTGCATACCGGTGACCGGCTCGAATGGGATCGAGACCGTCTGCGTCGCCCCTTCCGCGGTGCCGTCGACGATCGGTGGCACCTCGAGGAGACGCGCCGGCTGGCCGTCGGCTTCCAGACGCAACACGGTCGGCACCGAGTGCCGGCCGTCGGCGACGATCGCGAGCTCCGCATGATCGACGGTGATCGGCGAGGGAGCGTCGACCATCACCCACTGACCTTCTTGCGCGCCGAACGCCGCGGTCCAGGCAGTCACCGGATCGCCGTCGAAGGCACGCGATGCGCGCGCGCCGGCATCGCCCGCGAGATGGGTCGACGCGGAGAACGTGGTGCCGGGCGCCCTCGTTCCGAGCACAGCGTCGAGCACGTCATCCGAGG
>JANOWV010000455.1:0-2579 GCA_031418075.1 Actinomycetes bacterium | reverse complement strand
TTCCGACTGCCCATCGTCCTGCTCGTCACGGTCGCGCTCGTCGGCGTGACGGCACCGGCCGCCATGGCCGCCAACGAGCCCACCATCGCTCCCATCACCGGTGGGTCCGGCGAGCCGAGCCTGGTGAGCACGAGCTTCGATCTCGCGTCGGTGGGCTACGAGAAGGCGGAGTACTCGCTCGAAGGCGACGCGGTCGCGTACGCCTCGGATGTGCCCCTCACCGCCGACGGCAAGTGGAAGGTGCACCCGCTCGACGAGACCGCGCCCTACAAGACCCGGATCCTCGTGTACCGGCCGATCGACTCCGCCGACTTCAGTGGCACGGTCTTCGTGGAGTGGCTGAACGTCTCGGCCGGCTTCGACTCCGGCCCTGACTGGAACCTCACGCACAACCAGATCATCCGCAGCGGGGCCGCGTGGGTAGGTGTCTCGGCGCAGGCCGTCGGCGTCGTCGGCGGCGGGCAGGCGGTCGGGGGTGGGACGTCGACCGGCATCAAGGGTGGCGACCCCGAGCGCTACGGGACCCTCGAGCACCCGGGCGACAGCTACTCCTACGACATCTACTCCCAGGCCGGCACCGCAGTGCGTGGGACCGCGTCGACCGATCCGCTCGGCGGTCTGAAGGCGGAGCACGTCATCGCGATCGGCGAATCGCAGTCGGCGTTTCGCATGGTCACGTACATCGACGCGGTCCAGCCGGTGGCCAAGGTGTACGACGGCTTCCTGGTGCACAGCCGCGCCTCGAACGGTGCCCCGCTGGTCCAGTCGCCGCTGCCGTCGATCAACCCGCCCGACGCGACTCAGTTCCGCACCGACCTCGACGTGCCGGTCCTGAACTTCCAGACCGAGACCGACCTGCGGTTCGGGTACTTCCCGCCCCGCCAGAGCGACGGCACGAACTTCCGACTCTGGGAGGTCGCGGGGACCTCGCATGCCGACTCGTACACCGCAGAGGTCGGGTTCGGTGACCTTGGCGACGGGGCTGCCGAGGTCACGCTCCTCGACGTCGCCAACGGTGGCGGTGGGCCGCTGAGCTGCTCGGTACCCATCAACGCCGGACCGCAGTACGCGGTGCTGCAGGCGGCACTGTCGCACCTCGAGGCATGGGTCGTCGACGGGGTTGCTCCGCCGCGGGCACCGCGCCTCCGCCTCGAGCCGGGGCTGCCCTCGGTCATCGCGCGCGACGCGAACGACAATGCGCTCGGCGGGATCCGCACACCGCTGGTCGACGCACCCAACGCGACGTTGCGGGGCGACGGCAACGCGGGTGGCGAGCGGTTCTGCCAGCTGTTCGGTACCACCGTGCCACTGTCCGACACCGCGCTCGCCGACCTGTACTCGTCGCACGACGACTACGTGGCGAAGTTCGGGACGTCGGCCAAGCGCGCCGTGAAGGCGGGGTTCTTGCTGGAGCCGGAGGCGAACAACCTGGTCGCCGCGGCCTCGGCCTCGAGTGTCGGCGGCTGATCGGGTCGGCGCCGGTTGCCAGCTAGGTCAGGCGAGCGCGACGAGGTCGAGCAGGTCGTCGGACCAGTAGTCGAGGTCGCCTTCGGGCATCAGCAGCACGCGGTCGGGTGCGAGCCGCTCCACGAACCCCGCGTCGTGGCTCACGAGCACGATGGTGCCGGGCCAGTTCGCGAGCGCGGCGCCGATCGCGTCGCGCGACGGCGGGTCGAGGTTGTTGGTCGGCTCATCGAGCAGGAGCAGGTTGTGCTTGCCCGCGACGAGCTGCGCGAGCGCGAGCTTGGTCTTCTCGCCGCCTGACAGTGTCCCGGCGTCTTGATGCGCGATCTCGCCGCGCAGCCCGAACATGCCGAGCAGGTTCCGCTGCTCCTGGTTGGTCATCGCGCCGTGGTCGGCGAAGTGCGAGAGCACGGTCTTGCCGGCTGCGATGCCCTCGTGCTCCTGGGCGTAGTAGCCCGCCGACACGTTGTGTCCGAACGAGATCGATCCAGAGTCGGCCTCGGTGCGTGCCGCGAGGAGGCGCATGAGCGTCGTCTTCCCGGCGCCGTTGAGGCCCATGATGAGGAGCCGCTCGTCGCGGCCGACGTCGAAGGTCACGTCGGCGAACACCGGTGGGCCGCCGTAGCCCTTCTTCAGCCCCTCGACCGTCAGCACCGTGGAACCGGGTCGCGGTGGGGCAGGGAAGCGCACGTTGATCGCGGACTCGCGCTTGGGGCCCGACTTCGCGTCTCGGCGCATGCGCGCGATGCGGGTGTCGAGCGCCTTCGCTTGCTTCGCGCGCTTCTCGGTCTGACCACGCATCGTGTCGGCCAGCGTCTTGATGCGCTTGATCTCGGACTGCTCGTGGGCGACGACGCGCGTGAGTCGCACCTCGTCGGCCGCGCGCTGCTCGAGGTACTGCGAGTAGGTGCCGCGGTACTCGGTCATCTGCCCGTCGTCGAGGTGCAGGATGCGGGTGATCGCCTCGTCGAGGAGCTGGAGGTCGTGGCTCACGACCAGCAGCGCCCCCCGGTACGAGCGCAGGAAGTTGAGCAACCACTCCTTCGCATCGGTGTCGAGGTGGTTCGTCGGCTCGTCGAGGAGCAGCAGCTCACTGCCCGCGAAGAGGATGCGCG
>JANOWV010000454.1:0-8292 GCA_031418075.1 Actinomycetes bacterium | reverse complement strand
CCGCAGTGATCGGTCCCGCGCCGAGCGCTCGGATGGCGGGGGTCGAGATGACAGCACCACCGACGCCGAACATGCCCGACAACACCCCGGTGAGCATCCCGGCGAACGTGGCGAGCACGATGATGGCGAGGTCGGACACGGGGTCGGAGGCTAGCCTTCGGTCGATGGGAAGCCCCCTGACGCTCCGAGGCGTCTACCTCCCGTTGATCACGCCGTTCGCTGCCGACGGCAGCGTGGCGCTCGACGCTGTGGAACGGCTCGCGCACGAGGTCCTCGATGCGGGGGCCGCCGGTCTCGTACCACTCGGGACCACCGGCGAGTCGCCCGCGCTCGACGCGTCCGAGCAACGGGCGGTCGTCGACGTGTGTGCCGCGGTTGCCGTCGAGCGTGGCGCGCAGCTGATCGTGGGCGCCGGTACGAACAGCACGCACACGACGATCGCGGCGGTCGAGCGCTTTGCTGACGTCCCCGGGCTCAGCGCAGTCATGTGCGTCGTGCCGTATTACGTCCGCCCGAGCGAGACCGGCATCGTCGAGCACTACCGAGCGATCGCCGAGGCAAGCCCGGTCCCGGTCCTGGCGTACAACATTCCGTACCGCACCGGCCGCGCCCTGGAGTCGGGCGGGCTCCTCGAGGTCGCCCGCATCCCGAACATGGCCGGCGTGAAGCAAGCCGTCGGATCGCTCGATGGCGACACACTGCGCGTCCTGGCCGGAGCACCAACGGACTTCGCGCTGCTCGCCGGCGAGGACCCGTACCTGTTCCCGACGGTGCTGCTCGGGGGCGCCGGGGCCATCTGCGCCTCCGCGCACCTCTGCACGGACCGTTTCGTGGAGATGTTCGAGTGCGGGCTCGCAGGGAAGGTCGAAGAGGGGCGGGCCCACCACGAGGCGTTGCTCCCCGTCGTCGCAGCCGGGTTCGCGGAGCCGAACCCGGCGGTGTTCAAGGGCGTGCTCCACGCGCAGGGTCGGATTCCGACCCCCGACCTACGTCTCCCGATGACCGCGGCTTCACCAGCCGCGGTCGAAAACGCACTCGCCGCCGTTGCGGCTGCCTCGCGCTGAGCCGGATGGACCCGGAACGATGGTGACGCAAGGTGCTCTCGCCGCGAAGGCCGAAGCTCGCCGGTGGTGGATCCTCCTGGTCCTGTGCTTCAGCCTGCTCGTGATCGTCCTCGACAACTCGATCCTCAACGTCGCCATCCCGAGGTTGCAGAAGGACCTCTCGGCAACGAACAGCCAGCTCCAGTGGATGGTCGACTCCTACACGTTGGTGTTCGCGGGGCTGCTGCTCACGGCTGGGAGCCTCGGGGACCGGTTCGGGCGACGTCGCGCGCTGCAATTCGGCTTCGGGATCTTCGGGATCGGATCGGTGCTCGCCGCGCTCTCCGGCTCGGCGGGCGAGCTGATCGCCAGCCGGGCGTTCATGGGGATCGGTGGCGCGTTCATCATGCCGGCGACGCTCTCGATCATCACGAACGTCTTCCCGGCACGCGACCGGGCCAAGGCCATCGGCGTGTGGGCTGCCACTGCAGGGGTGGGCGTCGCGCTGGGCCCGCTCACGGGGGGATTCCTGCTCGAGCACTTCTACTGGGGTTCGATCTTCCTCGTGAACCTCCCGATCGTCGCCATCGGCGTGGTCGCCGGGATCTTCCTCATCCCGGACTCGCGCGACCCGCGTGCCTCTCGACTCGATCCCGTCGGTGCGGTGCTCTCGATCGCGTCGCTCTCCGCGCTCCTCTACGCGGTGATCGAGGCGCCACGAGACGGCTGGACCAGTCCGTCGATCCTCGCCGCGTTCGGGGTCGGCGGCGTGCTGCTCGCCGCGTTCTTCACCTGGGAGGCTCGCAGCGCGCACCCGATGCTCGATCTCGGGTTCTTCCGCAACCCGCGGTTCTCGGCGGCAAGCGGCGCGATCTCCGTCACGTTCTTCGCGATGTTCGGCTCGATCTTCTTGCTGACCCAGTACCTCCAGCTGGTGCTCGGGTTCTCGCCACTACAAGCCGGCGTCCGGCTCCTCGCGTTTGCGATCCCGATGATGATCTTCGCTCCCCTCAGCGCGAAGTTCGTGGAGTATCTCGGCGCGAAGGTGGTCGTAGCGACCGGACTGACGTTGATGGCCCTTGGCCTCTACCTGTTCGAAGGTCTCGACGCGACGTCGGGGACTGGCGCGGTCGTGTGGCGGATGGCCATCGCGGCGATCGGCATGGCCCTGACGATGGCACCTTCGACCGACTCGATCATGGGGTCATTGCCGCTGGCCAAAGCGGGGGTGGGGTCGGCGATGAACGACACCACCCGCCAGGTCGGCGGGGCGGTCGGGGTCGCGGTGATCGGCAGCGTCTTCTCGTCGATCTACGCCTCGAAGGTCGGGACCCTGTTCTCGGGTGCCGGCCTCCCGGCCCAGGCGATCGACGCGGCGAAGGAGTCGCTCGGCGCCGCACTGCAGATCGCACCGCCGGGATCACCGATCGCCGGCGCCGCAAGAGATGCATTCGTCCAGGGGTTCCACTCCGGACTCTGGGTCGCCGCGGGCGCCGCGCTCATCGGGGCGATCGCAGTCGCTCGCTTCCTTCCCTCCCGGGCCCGCGACGAGGATGTCGAACGCCAGCACGCCGAGTACGAGGAGGAGCGGGGGCGGTCAGACGCGGCATCCCCGGCGCTCTCTTCCTGATCTGGTTCCCCTGATCTGGCCCCCCCCGATTGGGAGGGCCCCGTCCCCGTCAGGTTGCTGAGAGTGCGGTGGCGATGAGTTCGGTCTGCTCGCGTTCGTGGACGGTGTGGCTCCCGGTGGCGGGGCTCGGGCTCGCACGGCGGGCGATGTGACGAAGATCGGCACCCCTCGGTCGCGTGAGGTGCAACAGCTTGCCGTGGACGTAGTTCCAGGCACCCATGTTCGCCGGCTCCTCCTGGACCCACCACACTTCGCCGGCGCTCGGATAGCTCGCCAGCACCTGCACGAGCTCGGCCTCGGGCCACGGGTACAGCTGTT
The DNA here is from genome assembly GCA_031418075.1 of Actinomycetes bacterium. Lineage (GTDB taxonomy): Bacteria > Actinomycetota > Acidimicrobiia > IMCC26256 > PALSA-555 > DASUAO01. The sequence continues at coordinate 5,301 of JANOWV010000454.1, read as the reverse complement.
CCACCCGGACGACGGCGACGGTGGCCCCGCTCGCGTCGCGGGCATCCATCAGCTCGTGACCGAGCTTCCCCGTGCAGAGGAGCACGCGGCGGACGTTGGAGGGGACCACGGGCGAACCCGGTCGGTCGTTGAGCACGGCCTCGAACCGGCCCGAGGTGAGCTCGCCGACGGACGATCGAGACTGCGGCATTCGCAAGTAGCGCTTCGGCGTGAAGCAGATGAGCGGCACGCGTTGCGCGGCACGCGCCTGGCGCCGAAGGGCGTGGAAGTACTGGGCTGCCGTCGACGGATAGACGACGCGGAGGTTGTCCTCACCGCAGAGCGCGAGGAACCGTTCGAGCCGGGCGCTGGAGTGCTCGGGACCCTGGCCTTCGAAGCCGTGGGGGAGGAGCAGGGTCAGCGAGGAGCGCTGCCCCCACTTGTCCCCGGCGGCGACGAGGAACTGGTCGACGATGATCTGGGCGCCGTTCACGAAGTCGCCGAACTGCGCTTCCCAGGCGACGAACGACGCCGGGTCCGCGACGGAGTATCCGTACTCGAACCCGAGCGCCGCGTACTCAGAGAGCACGGAGTCGTAGAGGCGCAGCGGTGCCTGATCGGGGGAGAGGTGGGCGAGGGGTGAGTACTCCTGTTCGGTCCGATGGTCGACCAGCGTTCCGTGTCGCTGGCTGAACGTCCCGCGGCGCGTGTCCTGCCCCGCGAGGCGGACCGGCGTCCCCTCGAGCAGCATCGTCCCGAACGCGCACGCTTCCGCGAGTGCCCAGTCGACCTCGCCGCCGTCGTAGGTCGCACGCGTGGCGAGCAGGATGCGCTCGAGCTTCGGGTGCACCTCGAAGCCGTCGGCCCACGTCGTCAGCCCGTGCACGACCGTCGCGAGTGCTTCCGCAGTGACGGCCGTCGGCGCCGAGGTGTCGCCGTTCGTGGCCTCTTCGACGTCGAGCGCGGAGCCCAGTCCTTCGATCCCCGTGTCGTGGGGCGCGTGGGTCTCCTCGAACGAGTGGTCGAGGCGGGCCTTGAAGTCAGCGACCGCGGCGTCCCACTCCTCGGTGGTGAGGTCGCCCTTGGCGAGGAGCTGGTTGGTGTACAGGTCGCGGATCGAGGGCCGCTCCGCGATGAGTGAGTACATCTTCGGCTGGGTGAAGGCCGGCTCGTCACCCTCGTTGTGCCCGTACCGGCGATAGCAGACGAGATCGACGACGACGTCTTTCTGGAACGCCTGTCGGAACTCGAACGCGAGGCGGATCACTCGGACGGCGGCTTCGGGGTCGTCACCGTTCACGTGGAAGATCGGCGCCTGCACCATCTTCGCGACGTCGGTCGGGTACACCGACGATCGTCCTGCCTGCGGCGAGGTCGTGAACCCGAGCTGGTTGTTCACGACGATGTGGACCGTCCCGCCGACGTCGAAGCCCTCGACCTCGGAGAGGTTGAACGTCTCGGCCACGACCCCCTGTCCGGCGAACGCCGCGTCACCGTGGATGAGGATCGGCAGGACGGCGCCGCCCGACACGTCGCCGAGCAGGTCGCCTTTGGCTCGCGCCATCCCTTCCACGACCGGGTCGACGGCCTCCAGATGGCTCGGGTTGGCGGCGAGTGTGAGTGCCACGGCGGTGCCGCTCGGCGCCACGTGCTTGCCGGTGGTGCCGAGGTGGTACTTGACGTCACCCGAACCCTGTGTGCTCGACGGGTCGAGCTCGCCCTCGAACTCGCGGAAGATCTGCGCGTACGACTTGCCGAGGACGTTCGCGAGCACGTTGAGGCGCCCGCGGTGCGCCATCCCCATCACGACTTCGGGGATCCCGGCGTCGGCCGCAGCAGAGTTGAGCGCGTCGAGCATCGGGATGAGTGTCTCGGCACCCTCGAGGCTGAACCGCTTCTGCCCGAGGTACTTCGTGTGCACGAACCGCTCGAACGCCTCGGCGGCGTTGAGGCGCTCGAGGATCCGCCGTTTCTCGTCGGGCGTGGGCTCGTCGACCGGCCCCTCGACATGGGCCTGGATCCACTCCTTCTGGTCGTGCTCCTGGATATGCATGTACTCGACGCCGACCGTGCGGGCGTACGCGTCGCGCAGCATGCCGAGGATCTCGCGCAACGGGGCGCGTCGGCGTTGCGTCCCGCCGCCGAGGCTCCCGGCCGGGAACTCGCGGTCCAGGTCCCAGATGGAGAGCCCATAGTGGGTGATGTCGAGCTCGGGGTGCGTGCGCGGCTCGGTCCGGCCGAGTGGATCGAGGTTCGCCATCAGGTGGCCACGAACGCGGTACATGTTGATCAGCTGGTGGACGTGCACGACCTTCTCGTGGGCGTCGCTCTCGTCGAGGGCCGCGTGGTCGACCACCCAACGCGCGGGCTCGTACGGCACCTTCAGGCTCTGGAACGCGTCGTCGTAGAAGTCGTCGCCGCCCAGGAGCAGATCGTGGATCCGCCGGAGGAACTCGCCGCTCTCGGCCCCACCGATGATCCGGTGGTCGTAGGTGTTCGTGAGTGTCGTGACGGTGCTGACCCCGAGGTTCGCCAGCGCCTGGGGATCTGCGCCCTCGTACTCCGACGGGAAGCCGATGGCACCCACACCGACGATGAAGCCCTGGCCCGGCATGAGCCGTGGCACGGAGTGGACGGTGCCGATCATGCCCGGGTTGGTGATGGTCCCTGTCGTGCCGGCGAAGTCGTCGGGAGTGATCTTCCCCGCGCGTACCCGTACGATGAGCGCCTCGTACGCCTCCCAGAACCCCGCGAAGTCGAGCGCCTCGACCTGCTTGATGTTCGGGACGACGAGGGTCCGCGATCCGTCGGACTTCTCGAGGTCGACCGCGAGTCCGAGGTTGACGTGGTCGTGGCGCACCACCGTGGGCGCGCCGTCAGCGTCCTCGTAGTGCGAGTTGAGATTTGGGAACTCTCGGAGCGCACGAGCGACGGCGAACGCGATGAGGTGCGTGAAGCTGACCTTCCCGCGCCCGGTGCGACCGAGGTGGTTGTTCAGGATCTGCCGGTTGACGGACAGCAGCTTCGCCGGGACGGTGCGGACCGAGGTCGCGGTGGGGACGGTGAGGCTGAGTGCCATGTTCTCGGCGACCCGCGCACTCGCCCCGCGGAGGGGCTCGCGCGCGTCGACCACTGGCCCCGGTGGGGGTGGGGGTGCAGCCGCAGCCGTCGCCGCGGGTGCCGACGCGGTACGTGGGGGAGCCGCGGCACCCGGTCCATTGCTCGCGGGGCGACCGGCGAAGTAGTCGCGCCATGCCTCCGGGACGAGCGCAGGGTTCTCGAGGTACTCGGCGTACAGGTCCTCGATGAGCCCTTCGTTGGCGCCGGTCTGGTCGAAGGTCACGGTTCCTCGTTCCTCAGCGCCGGAGCAGCTCGGCGACCTCGAACGCGAGGTCGAGCGACTGCCGAGCGTTGAGGCGCGGGTCGCACATCGTCTCGTACCGCTGCTCGAGCTGCTCGCCGAGCACGGCGTCGGCGCCGCCGAGGCATTCGGTGACGTTGTCGCCGGTGAGCTCCACGTGCACACCGCCCGGCCACACGTCGGCAGCGTGACAGGTGTCGAAGAACCCCCGCAGCTCGCGCATGATGTCTTCGAAGCGGCGGGTCTTGTACCCGCTGTCGTGCTGGAAGGTGTTCCCGTGCATCGGGTCGCAAGCCCAGACGACGGGGTGCCCCGACGCCTTCACCGCTTCCAACAGCGGTGGGAGCGCCTCGCCCACGTGGTCGGCACCCATACGGCTGAACAGCACAAGGCGACCCGGCGTGTGGTCCGGATCGAGACGGTCGCAGAGCCGGACGACCTCGTCGGCGCCAACCGTGGGACCGAGCTTCACCCCTATGGGGTTGTGGACGCCGCTGAGGAACTCGATGTGCGCTCCGTCGAGGTCGCGGGTGCGTTCGCCGACCCAGAGGAGGTGCGCGGAGCAGTCGTACCAGTCGTCGGTGATGGAGTCGCGTCGCGTGAGCGCTTCTTCGTAGCCGAGGAGCAACGCTTCGTGGGCGGTGTAGACGTCGACCTCGTGGAGCTGCAGCTCGGCCTCGAGGTCGATTCCGCACGCGCGCATGAACTGGAGTGCACGTTCGATCTCACCGGCGACGGCCTCGTAGCGGCGCCCTTCGGGGCTGCTCGCGACGAACTCTTGGTTCCAGGCGTGCACGCGCGACAGATCGGCGAAGCCGCCCTTCGCGAACGCGCGCACGAGGTTCAGCGTGGCCGCCGACTGGTTGTAGGCGCGTACGAGGCGTTGCGGATCGGGTCGGCGCGACACCTCGTCGAAGTGGAAGTCGTGCACGGAGTCGCCGCGAAAGCTTGGGAGCGTGACGCCGTCGCGGGTCTCGTTGTCGGAGGAGCGCGGCTTGGAGAACTGACCGGCGATGCGGGCTGCCTTCACCGTGGGGACGCCGCTGCCGTACGTGAGCACCACCGACATCTGGAGGATCACGCGGAGCTTGTCGCGGATCGCATCGGCCGAGAACGCCTGGAACGACTCGGCGCAGTCGCCGGCCACGAGGAGGAACGCGCGTCCCTCGTGCGCGAGCGCGAGGTGCTCGGTCAGTGTGCGCGCTTCCCCGGCGAACACGAGCGGGGGCATGGCGCGCAGCTCGTCGAGCGCGGTGTCGAGTGCAGCGGGATCGGGCCAACCGGGTTGCTGGGCCGCGGGCCGATCGCGCCACGAGGACGGGTGCCAACCCGAATCGCGGGTGGGCTCGTCGGGCGTGTCCGGCTGCACGGCGGAAGCGGTCATCGGGCCATCTTCGTCGGCCTAGAGGTATCCGCTGGGCTGTGTTCCGTCGCCTCCCGGGATCCCACCCGGGTCTCCGGGGGCGCCCGGCATACCCGACTCGAGCGCGCGGCGTCGGCGCATCTCCTCGAACTGACCCTGGGCCATGGTCTGTTGGGTGAACAGCGTTGCCTGGATCCCGTGGAACAGGCCCTCGAGCCAGCCGACCAGCTGGGCCTGGGCGAGACGGAGCTCGGACTCGGAGGGTGCGTCGGAGCTGAACGGGAGCACCACTTCGGCAAGCTCTTGCTGGAGCTCGGGGGAGAGCACGCCCTCGAGCTCGGCGAGCGACTTCTCGTGGATCTCCCGTAGCCGGCGCCGGCCCGCGTCGTCGAGTGGCGCGCGGCGCACTTCATCTTGCATCCGCCGCACCTTCGATGCGATGCTGATGAGCTTCGTCGGGCGGGTGACCTGCTCGCCATCGACCTCGCCACTGCCCAGTCCGTCGCCGGGTGCGGTGCCGGGTGCTGCGCCGGCACTGTCAGCGCCCGCACCGGCCGAGCTGGTCGCGTCGAGCACCTCGGGCTTCACGGGGTCCGTG
>JANOWV010000453.1:0-6117 GCA_031418075.1 Actinomycetes bacterium | reverse complement strand
GTGATGAGGGAGTCCCCGATCGCCTCGGCGAGGTTCTCGTCGAGGACGAAGTTCACGCGCCGCGTCGAAGCGGAAGCTCTCGTTCCCGAACCGCTTCCGCCGCATACCGCAGAGCCTCGCCGACGTCGTCCGGCTCGAGGTCGGGCAGATCCCGAACGATCTCATCGACCGTCATGCCGTCCGCCACCATGGCGACGACCGTCGCGACAGGGATACGGAGCCCCCGAATGCATGGAGCACCACCCATCTTGTCGAACTCGACCGTGATCCGCTCGTAGGTCACGACCCCATGGTAGGGCTCCGGCAGGACTCGGCCGACCGACTTGGCGGACCGGCTGCCGCCCCGCATCCATCCCTACCCGCATCCCTACTACTCCCTGGACTCCAGCGAACTCAGGGGTACAGGATGGACGCCGAAGCGAACGCAACGACACGTAATGGACGCAACGGGACTGCCTGGACGCCGAGCAACGTCTTCCTAAACCGTGCGCCCAGGTTCGAATCCTGGCGGGGGCGCATCTGCGCTGGTCAGAGCGTCGCGCGTGTGAGGCGCGACGGCCCGGAGCATCGGTTCTCCAAACCAATGCTCGGACGTCGACTGACCAAGCGGCTGAACAGTCGTCGCGCGTTCGACCGAGGCTTCTGTGGGCCTGTCCGCAATGCCACGGCTGGATCGGCGGCCCACCACGAACCGTGACCGCGTTGTCAGACGGCACTGCGGTGCGCAGTGCCGATGATGCTCGCAGCGATCTGGGCCAACGCGTCGTGCTCGTCGACTGCGAGCACTTGATCCAGCTGCTGCACGCGGACTTCTCCCCCGACCACGCCGGGCTCCACGGGCTTCCACCTCGCACCGAATCTCGACCAGAGATGCCGCATGGCGGCATTGTCGGCGTTCGTCATGGCATAGAAGCGATCGATGCCGACGGTGGGTGCCGCCGCAGCCAGTGCTCCAATCAGCAGTGCACCGAGTCCGCGACCCTGGTACTCGTCGATCACCCCGAGGGCTATCTCGGCCGAGCCTGGGTCGTCGTGATTGCAGATGTAGCGGGCCGAGGCGATCGCGTCCTCACCGTGCGTCCCGGTGACGAACGCTGCCCAGGCGAAGTGGTTCGTGTAGTCGATGTCGATGAGGTAGTGGAGGATGTGGTCGGTTGGGCGTCCTCCGCTAAAGAAGCGATGTCGGAAGAACTCGAGCGAGACGTGCTCGAGTGCCTTCTGCAGGTTGTCCCAGTCTGTTGGAAGCACCGGCCGGAGCCGGATCGGGGTCCCGTCACGCAGATCCAACTCCACTGGCTCGGCGTTGGCTGCGAGGCGCCCCGCGGCTGTCCGTCGGAGTCGACTGGACACGCCCGGCAGCGCGAGGAGCGCCGCGAACGTGTCGCGGTCACCTCGCAGCGCGTGCACGTTGGTCGTCGCGACCACGGTTGCCGCCCGAGGAGAGCCTCGGAGGATCGAGAGCTCGCCGACGATGTCACCGGGTCTGAGCGTGATCGGATTGTGTGCGCCGGAATCCTCCGGGATCGTCACCGTCACTTCACCGCGACGGAGCAGCAGGAAGAAGGTCCCGGGATCGCCCGCGGCGAGAACCGTGGTTCCGGCCGAGAAGATCACCGGGTCGAAGCGCACGAGGAACTCGACAACGTCCTCAGGATCGCTGTCGGTGAACAGGTCGAAGGCGGCTACGTCGGCGACGGATACTGGATGGGTCCCGTCAGAACCGTTGTCGCTCATCGCTCGTCACCCTAACGAGCCGGCTGTGCCGTCGTCGCGGTGGTCCCCAGGTGGCCGAATCGACGGTCGCACGGAACTTCCCTTGCCGCACGACCTCGCCCGTGCAGGCCCGACGGCGACTCAGACCGACTCGACCGCCGGGCCATAGCGCTGCTGCGCAGCTTGCGCGGACGTGCCGAGGATGTCGCCGATCCGCTGCCACGACAAGCCGGCTGCCGGCGAGCTCGACGAAGCGGCGACTGCCAACTGGCTCCGCCGCTACCTCGCAGCCCCCGATCCGGAGTGACGTCAGCTGCAGAGGCCCTCGTTCCCGTCCCTAAGTTCCATCCCTAGTACTGGGTGGACGTAGAAGCCTGTCGCGAGCGAACCCAATCTTGCCGCTCCTACCGCGGGGGCAGTGACCACGGCGAGTTCGTCGCGCGAACCGCGACCGAGTTCCGAGACCCTGTCGGCCTCACCTGCACTTGACGATGCCCGTCATCGTCGCGGGGACTTCCGTCTGAGGATCGATGATCGGATACGCGTTGAACTTGATGGTCTTCTTCCTCACGTTCAGCGTGACCGCCGAGGTGATTGCGTCAAGACCCTGCGAGTCGTCTTCGACATAGACGATGCCGTCGATGGTCGCACTGAACGCAACATAGAGACGCGTCTGATCTGGAGCGGTCGCGGGTCCCGGACCACCGCTCGCGAGACCTCCATCGGCACCGAGGTTCGGATAGTCCTTCGCATCGAAGTCGATGTTGTCACCATCGGTGGTGATCAAGCACTGGCCCTTGGTTCCCTTGAGCGTCACGCTGGGCGTGATCTCGACGGTCAGCTTCACCTTCTTGATCGATCGTCTCGCTCCGATCGTCGCCGATGCCGAGCCGGTACTCGCCGCCGCGAGCATCACCGCGACCAGGAGCACTGCCCACGCGCCGGGAGAGCTCCAACGCTTGAACATCGGTCCGCCGTTCCTTCGCGCTCGCTGCCCGTTGATGAACTTCACCGTAGTACCCGTGACGCAATGCTTGGAACTCAGTGCCGCATAGGTCTGCGGGCGAGTCGAAGGCATGATGTCTCGGGCCCGGGTCAGGTTGGGTAGGCCCCACGGGCCAGCGGTGCGGTCGTGCGGCTACAGCGCGTGCACCGCGAAACCGGTGAACTCCGTTGCCGTCCTCTTGCCCTTGGCGACCTCGGTCACGACGAACGCGCGGGTGCCGAGCTTCTTCGGTGGTTTCTTGTCGACCGTGGAAACGACCTGCTCACCGTTGACGAACAGCGTCAGCGTCACTCGCCTTCTCCCGACGCATTCGCCCCGAACAGTGTTGGGGCCGATCGGATCGACGGCATCGGAGCGCTTGGTCCCCTTCGCGTTGACGATCGCGTTCCCGTTGCCTCGCCCGTCGAACCGACCGATCGTGTAGTAGCCGTCGGTACCTATGAGGAAGACATAACCGACCGAATGCAGCGCGGCGCGTCATGCCACGCCGAACAACGCCGACTCGTCACCGGTACTCGAAGCGATCCGGGCTTCGATCGCCTGATCGGCCGGTAGATCGCCGATCTCGGGGCTGAGCCACGCGTTGGCTGCGCCATCGATCGTCACGGTGAGCGCACCGGGCGTGAGCGCAGCGGCGAAGCCCTTTTCCGTCACGTCGGTCGCTCCCTTTGGGAAGCCCCAATCCGACGCCGCCCGCGCGGGGTCGAGGAACCGCGTCTCGTAGATCGTCGCGCCCTGGGCGACCGCCGGTCCGCAGACAGCCGTCGCCAGCACGACCGCCACCACCGCCGCCGAGACCGTGTCTCTGATACGTCCCATCGAGCGCAGGGTAGTAGGTCACCTCCACGCCCGAACCCCGGGCCAGTCGTGCGCTTGACTGGGCGTCGGGGCCGTGCGCGATCCGGTCATCAGCGCGAGCCCGCGCGACGGAGACGGACCTGGTAGTGCAGTTCGGGCACCACGACAGCCCTACAGTCGGTGCGCTGGTGCAGTGATGAGGAGTTGCACGTGAAGTCAGCTTGTTGGGTTCTGGTCGTCGCGTCGTTCGCGCTCGGCGCCTTCGGGGGGACGGCCGGTTCCGCACCAAAGGCCGACGTGTGTGCGTTCCTCACGACCGACGAGCTGAACGCCGCGCTCGGCAGCACGTTCCAACCCGGGTCTCCCTACGAAGCAGGGGCCGGCACCACCTGCGGGTACGACGGGATCGGCCCGGTGCGCGGTGCAACGGTCCGCGTCGCGCGCGGCAAGCACGCCAAAGTCGCGATGGCCGGGACCCTGAAGGCGCTGCGGGAGATCTTGGAGTCGGTCGACAGCGATCCACCGGTGAAGCTCGCGGGTCTCGGCAAGAAGGCCTACTACTCGCTCGACGGCTTCCTCGACGAGGGCAGCATCGAGGTGCTCGACGGCAAGATCTTCATCCAAGTCACGGCGATCGTGGCACCCAACAACGACACTGCACTCGTGTCAAACGAGGTGCTCCGCGGACTCGCCGAGAAGGTCCTCGCCCGCGCGAAGTAGCGCGACGGTAGCGAGGGCGGCGACGATCCGGATCGCGGCTTCGCGTACTTCGACAGCGACGCGTTGCTACGCAACGTGCCCGCGGCCCGACGCCATCCCGTTGCCCTATTCAGACAGGTCGAAGCGATCAGCGTGCATGACCTTGCTCCACGCAGCCACGAAGTCAGTGACGAATTGTTGCTGGGCATCGTCAGACCCGTAAACCTCCGTGATCGCCCGCAACTGCGAGTTCGATCCGAAGACGAGATCGCACCGGGTGCCAGTCCACTTCAGGTCGCCGCTGACTCGATCACGACCTTCGAAGACGTCCTCGGATGCAGCGGTCGCCTCCCACTCGGTGGTGATGTCGAGCAGGTTCACGAAGTAGTCGTTGGTAAGCGTCTCGGGCCGCGTAGTGAAGACACCGTGGTCGGATCCGTCGGCATTCGTGTTCAGGACGCGCATGCCACCGACGAGCACCGTCATCTCAGGGGCGCTCAGCCCCAGAAGCTGCGCGCGATCCACCATCAGCGCCTCGGCCGTCCGGACGTGACCCTTGCCGAGGTAGTTGCGGAACCCGTCTGCCGTCGGTTCGAGCACCGCAAACGACTGGGCATCGGTCTGCTCCGGTGATGCGTCGGTGCGTCCCGGCGTGAATGGAACTGTGACGTCGTGTCCAGCGTTCCTCGCCGCAGCCTCGACGGCGGCGCACCCACCGAGCACGATCAGGTCGGCCATCGACACCGGCTTGCCGGAGGCGGTGCACTCTGCCCGTACCCCTTCGAGTGTTTCGAGGATCCGGCGGAGCTCGGGCGGGTTGTTGACCTCCCAATCATTCTGGGGAGCGAGGCGGAGACGGGCTCCGTTGGCACCGCCGCGCTTGTCGCTGTTGCGGAAGGTCGACGCCGAGGCCCAAGCCGTCGACACCAGCTCCGAGATGCTCAGTCCGGACTCCAGGAGCAATGCCTTGACGGCAGCGATGTCGCCCTCGCCGATCAACTCGTGGTCAGCTGCAGGGACTGGGTCCTGCCAGATCAGCTCCTCGTGGGGGACCTCCGGGCCGAGGTACCGGACGACCGGGCCCATGTCGCGGTGGCACAGCTTGAACCAGGCCCGGGCGAACGCATCGGCGAACTCCTGGGGGTTCTCGTGGAAGTGCCGCGAGATTGGCTCATAGACCGGATCCATCCGCAATGCCATGTCCGCGGTGGTCATCATCGGGGCATGGGCCCTCGACGAATCGTGGGCATCCAGCACGGTGCCCTGCGCCTCCGGGTTCGAGGGAGTCCACTGCTTCGCACCGGCCGGGCTCTCCGTGAGCTCCCAGTCGTAGCCGAACAGCACGTCGAAATAGGAGTTGTCCCACGTGATCGGGGTGGGGGTCCAGGCACCCTCGATGCCACTCGTGATCGCGTCGACCCCCTTGCCGGTGCCGAAGCTGTTCTTCCAGCCAAGGCCCTGCTGCTCGATCGGCGCACCCTCGGGTTCGGGACCGACGAGGTCAGGATCGCCCGCACCGTGGGCCTTCCCGAACGTGTGACCGCCGGCGACGAGCGCCACGGTCTCCTCGTCGTTCATCGCCATCCGGCTGAAGGTCTCTCGGATGTCGCGAGCCGATGCGAGCGGGTCCGGGTGGCCGTTCGGCCCCTCCGGGTTTACGTAGATCAGACCCATCTGCACCGCACCGAGCGGATCCAGAAGCTCGCGATCGCCGCGATAGCGCTCGTCTCCGAGCCAGGTGGTCTCTGGGCCCCAGTAGATGTCCTCCTCAGGCGCCCAAACGTCCTCTCGCCCGCCGCCGAAACCGAACGTCTCGAAGCCCATCGACTCCAAGGCGACGTTGCCCGCGAGGATCATCAGATCGGCCCAGGAGAGCTTCCGGCCGTACTTCTGCTTGATCG
>JANOWV010000452.1:0-1520 GCA_031418075.1 Actinomycetes bacterium | reverse complement strand
GCGAACCGATCTGACAAACCAGCTCGACCGGGCCGATGTCGATACCGAGCTCGAGCGATGCGGTGGCCACGAGCGCCTTGAGGTCGCCCGCGCGCAGACGCCCTTCGATCCGGTGACGGCGGTCCTTCGACAGGCTGCCGTGGTGCGCGGCGACGACGTCGTCGCCGATGCGCTCGCCCAGCTGATGGGCGATGCGCTCGGCCATCCGCCGGGTGTTCACGAACACCAGGGTGGTGTGGTGCTCGCCGACCAATGCCGCAATGCGATCGAGGACGTCGGCCGTCTGCTCCGCCGAGATGACCGCTTCCAGCTCGCCGTCGGGGAGCTCGATCGCGATGTCGAGCTCGCGGAGGTGCCCGGCGTCGACGATCGCAGGAAGTGGGCGGGCGCCGACGAGGAGGCGCGCGACCGTCTCGATCGGACGTTGGGTGGCGGAAAGGCCCACCCGCACCGGACGCTGGTCGCACAGGGCCTCGAGTCGTTCGAGCGTGAGCGCGAGGTGTGCGCCACGCTTGTCGCGTGCGACCGCGTGGATCTCGTCGACGATGACCGTCTCGACAGTTCGGAGCATCTCGCGGCTCTTCGCGCTGGTGACCAGGAGGTAGAGCGATTCGGGAGTGGTGACGACGAAGCTCGGTGGGTGGCGCAGCATGCCGGCGCGCTGGGATGCGGGCGTGTCGCCGGTGCGCACCGCGACGCGCACGTCGGGTGCGTCGAACCCGAGCTCGGTGGCGATCTCGGCGATCTCGCGCAGTGGTCCCGTGAGGTTCTCGGCGATGTCGACCGCGAGGGCCTTCAGTGGCGAGACGTAGACGACGCGGGCGACGTCGGCGACCTCCTCGCCGCGGGCATGGGCTCGGTAGAGCCGATCGATGCACACGAGGAATCCCGCGAGGGTCTTGCCGGATCCGGTGGGCGCGGCGATGAGGGTGTCGGTGCCGGCCGCAATGTGGGGCCAGCCCTGCTCCTGGGGCTCGGTGGGCCCATCGGGGAAGCGACGCCGGAACCACTCCGCGACGGCGGGGTGGAAGCCGCTGGCGTCGGGGCCCGCGGACTGCCCGGCGAGCGGATCACCCAGGCGCAGCTGCCCGCGCGCCGTGCTGCGGGTCCCGAGGGTGGTCACGGGCCCATTCTGGCCCCTGGGTACGACAGCGGATGCTCGACGCCGCGTTCGACCGCTTCTCGTGACGGGACGGGCCCCCGGGGAGGCCGTTTCGGTCACGAGAACCCTGCCGGGGGCCGAATCGGTCACCGGAAGGTCCTGCGAACGCCCGGGGGATTCGAGCGTCTTTCGCTAGCGTGCCGCGGGTGCGGGGCATCCATGACGTTCGGGTCGTCGACTGCACGACCGGGATCGCGGGGCCGTACGCCACGAAGATGCTCGCCGACGCCGGTGCCGAGGTGATCAAGGTCGAATCGCCCGGTGGCGACCCGATGCGACGGTGGTCGGTGTCGGGCTCGGTGCCCGAAGGCGAGGACGGCGCCCTCTTCTGCTTCCTGCACACCTCGAAACGCTCGGT
>JANOWV010000451.1:0-1574 GCA_031418075.1 Actinomycetes bacterium | reverse complement strand
GTCCGGTGTCGATCCGCTCCCGCCGCTCCAGCTGGTGTCGGTCCCGATGTGGCAATACCCGGGCTTCGCCGGCAACGGCATCGACATCCCAGCAGCTCGACTCGGCCTGTTCCCTCGCGGCGACTGGGACCCGCGCGACGAGTACTGGGGTGAGCCCGAGGAACCGCTGCCCGCGCTGCTCGTCGACGTGATCGACGCCGGGGTGCGGCCGAGCTTCGAGATGGAACAGGTGCTGCCCGGGGTGGACGAGGACGACTGGGACAGCGACCCAATCATCGAGGCGATGGAACTCCACCACGCCGGCTTGCACCGCGACGCCATCCTCGTGCTCGACGATCTGCTCGCCATCGACCGGCGCTGCGTCGACGCCTGGGCGCATCTCGGGCGTAACGCGTTCGAGACCCGTGGCCCGGGCCCTGCCCGCGAGCTGTACGAAGTAGGGGTAGCGGTCGCCGAGGCGTCGCTTCCCTCCGGCTACAACGGTGTGCTGCCGCGCGGCTGGATCGACAACCGGCCGTTCCTGCGATGCCTGCACGGACTCGCGCTGTGCGCGTGGCGGCAGCGGCGTTGGGATGACGCCGCAGCGATGTTCGAAGCAGGGGTGTGGCTCGACCCATCCGGCTCGCTGGATGCCATCGCCTGCCTCGACCTGGTGCGGGCACGACAGCGATGGACACGCTCCTGACCTGCAGAAGAAATCGAGGCGAGGCGAGCCACCCGAGCGGCCACACTCATTGTCATGGACCGCGCCACCACCCATCGAGACGTCCGGCGCGTCCTCATTGCCGGCGACACTCATGGCAACACGAAGTGGGTCAAGCATCTGACCGACGTCGCCGCCCGGAACGACTGCCCGGTCATCATCCAGGTCGGCGATTTCGGCTACTTCCCGGACCATCGTGACGGTCCACGCTTCATCTCGTCCGTCGATCAGGCGTGCGCAGCCAACGGCGTGGAGCTGTGGTTCATCGACGGCAACCACGACGACCACACCTCACTCGCCGAACTCGAACACGGCCACATCCCCGTCGACGTCGCCGAGCACGTCACCTACCTCCCGCGGGGGACGCGCCTCCACCTCGGCGGCCGCACGTTCGGCTTCCTCGGCGGGGCGTTCTCCATCGACTGGCGTGATCGCACGGCCGGTATCGATTGGTGGCACCACGAGGTCACCGATTCCGATGATGTTGCGCGGCTCGGCACCGAGCGGCTCGATGTCCTCATCACACACGACGCTCCGAGCGGTGTCGACCTGCTGTCATCGTGGAGGTTGCCCGCAGAGGATCAGGTCCGCGCCGACGACGTTCGTGCGCTGGTCGCTCAGGCAACGGCGGCCACCTCGCCGCAACTGCTGGTCCATGGTCATTGGCACCACGGCTACGAGTCGGAGCTCAGCTGGATCGACCGCGCGGCCACGGAGCGGTCGGGCGTATTGACATGGGACTCGACGCGCGTCGTCGGGCTCGGATGCGACGGTGACACCGCACGGGGCTGCATCGTGCTCGATCTCTCGGCCCTCGACGTGACCTGGCCGTCCACCGAGGATTGACAGTCGCCTTCGTGGCGCTCGACCG
>JANOWV010000450.1:0-2610 GCA_031418075.1 Actinomycetes bacterium | reverse complement strand
TGACCCGGTCGCCCCGCTGGACCCCGAGCTCCTTGAGCGCGTTGGCCAGGCGGCTCACGTCGTCGAGCATCTGCGCGTAGGTGATGGTGCGCGTGTCACCCGGCTCACCTTCCCAGTGGTACGCCACCTGCTCGCCGTGACCGGCGGCGACGTGGCGGTCGAGGCAGTTGTACGAGGCGTTGAGCTTCCCGCCGACGAACCACTTCGCGAACGGGAGGTCCCACTCGAGGACCGTGTCCCACTCCTGGAACCAGTCGAGCTCGGCCGCCTGGCGGGCCCAGAAGCCCTCGGGGTCGGTGTTCGCCTCGTCGTAGATCTCGGCGTCGACGATGGACGCATCCCGCTTGAAGTCGGCCGAGGGCACGAAGGTGCGATCCTCGGCGGAGAGCGATTCGATGGCGTCGGACATGGGAACCCTCCGCAGGCACGCCGGGTGTGGTGACGAACGCAAAACGCGACGGCGGTCAGGCTATCGGGGCGTCGGTTCCACCCTCTTGCCTCACGCCCGCCTCACGCGTTGCCTCACAGGTCGACTCACGGGCGCCGCCAGATGGCGACCACATGCGCTCCGAGGCCATCCGGATCGGTGAGCGCCTCGGCCTCGCCGACTCTGCTCGCGCCGGCGATCGCCTCGAGATCTCCCAGGTGCGCCCGCTCGTGCCACACGTGGCGACCCTCGTCGACGAGCGCATCGATGCCGAGCCCGCGCAACCACACCGCCTGGGTCGACTCCTCCGCCGCGGCGAGGCCGACCCGGGATGCCGCGGCGCGCAGAGCAGCGAGCGGCACATCGCTCGTGATGTCCTGCGTTCCCGGGTGGTCGAGTGGACGACCACCTCGGCCCTGGAGGCGGTAGGTGCGCAACCAGCCGTCGATGCCCCGAGCGAGCAAGCCGTCGGTCTCGTCGGCATAGTCGATCAGGACAACCTCGCCGCGCCGCAACACCGCGGCGACTTGTGCGAGCCAGTCCGTGATCGCGGTCGGCACGGGCAGCCGAGTGCCGCGCGGCACCTCGTGTCCGTGGACAACTGCCGCGACGTCCGCCACCAGCTCCCCGTCGGCCGGCACCAGCACCTCCGCGAGGCGATCGTCGCCGCTCGAGTCGTCGAGACCGACACGGACCTCGTCCCACCCGTCGGCGGTCTTCTCCACAATTCGGATCGGCAGGTTGTCGAGCAGCTCGTTGGCGAAGACCAGGCCTTCGACCTCGACCGCGGGAAGGTCCTCGAGTGAGGACACGATCGGACCGGTCCCGGGCAACGGGCGGGCGGGGTTGTCCGGGTCGTTCGAGTACAGGAACGGACCGAGCGCCTCGTCTGCCGGTTCGAGCGCGAGGAGCTCGCGCTGCTCGTCGCGCAGGCGCGCCGACCGCTCGACGAGCAGATAGCGCAACGCGGGTGCGCACGCCGGCGCGGCGCGCAGCACGTCGGCCGCGAGCCGGCCCCGTCCTGCGCCGACCTCGACCACCACGAACGGGTCGGGCTCCCCCAGACGACCCCACGCCAGATCGAGATAACGGGCGATCAGCGCGCCGAAGAGGGTGCCCACCTCCGGACTGGTGAGGAAGTCGCGCCCGGCGCGCCCTGCGCCACCGCCCATGGCGAAGAAGCCACCGTCGGGGTCGTAGAGCGCGGTCTCCTGGAACGCCGCGAACGTGATCGGCCCGTTGCGTCGGATCCGATCGGCGATCGCCTGCTCCAACGTCCCGTGCTCACCGGAATCGCGATCGGGCATGGGGACCTCCTCCCCCGGTCGGGAACGACCGGGTCGATCCCTAACCAGTCCGGAAGGCGAGGTCGCCGATCCGAGCGAAGAACTGCGGGTACACCCCCACCACGAGGACGATCGCCGACGCGATGGCCATCGCGGCCGTGAGCGCGACCGGCGTCGGACGCCGCGGGACATCCTCGGTCGACTCCGCCGGCGCGTGGAACCAGATCCGACGGACCACGCCTGCGTAGTAGAAGAACGCGACCACCGAGCTCACTGCAGCGAGCACGCCCAACACCACTGCAGCCGTTGTGCCTGCATCGAAGACGGCCCGGAACATCACGAACTTGGCGAACCAACCCGCGAAGATCGGAACCCCCGCCAGCGAGAACAGGAACATCGACATCATCAAGGCCAGGACCGGATCGGTTCGACCGAGCCCGGAGAACGCCGTGATCTCCGACGAGTCCGTGCGACGCGCGACCGCGAGGACCGCGCCGAAGGCGCCGAGGTTCATCGCCGCGTAGACGAAGAGGTAGATGACCACCGCCTCCCAGGCGGAGTTCCCGGTGACGTCGCCGGCGACGGCGAGCGGTACCAGGATGAACCCACCCTGCGCGATCGAGGAGTACGCGAGCATCCGCACGATGTTCGTCTGGCGCAGCGCGGCGAGGTTCCCGAGGATCATCGAGGCCGCGGCGAGGATCCACAGGATCGGCTCCCACGAGTCGCCGCTCGGGAAGAAGCCGAAGCGAACGATCGTGAGGAGCGCCACGAAGCCTCCGGCCTTCGATGCGACCGAGAGGAACGCGGTGACCGGGAGGGGCGCGCCCTCATAGGTGTCGGGCGCCCAGAAGTGGAACGGTACCGCGCTCACCTTGAACGCGAACCCCACGAGGG
>JANOWV010000449.1:0-2716 GCA_031418075.1 Actinomycetes bacterium | reverse complement strand
GTGTCGGGGTAGCATCGTCGAATGAGCGCGCGGTACCGCTGCCAGAGCTGTGGCAACCTCACGCGCTTCGATGTCGTGATCACGCGTCGCACCCGCGAGTACCACCACTTCAGCGTTGCCGGTGAGCTCGAGATCGAAGATCGCGAGCTCCTCGAGGAACGCGAGGAGCAGGTCACGTGTCGGTGGTGCGGAGCAGCTGATACAGCGATCGAGCGTCTCCCGGCCGACGCCATGTCGTCCGAGCACAGCGGTGATTCGTGAGCCAGCGTGTGGAAGCCTCCACCGACGAGGGGACGGGTCCGGGGGTCGAAGGGATCCCCGTGCCCGAGACGCTCCTCGCGCCGATCCTCGACGTCGCCGCAGCCACGCTCACTGACTTCGAGGGAGAGCTCCCTGCGGTCCTCCGGCCGCTCGCGGGCTTCGACCCTCGTCGTCTCGGGAGCGGCCCCGCACGCCAACAGCTCCGGCGGGCCCTCGATGTGGACCCGGCATTCCGTGGTGAGGTGGTTGAGCGGTTCCTCGCGCTCGACGAGGCTGCCTCTGCGCTGTCGTCTTGGAGCGCGTCGCTCTCATTGCGACGGGCCGACGACGCCGCCGAAGCCTCGGACCTGCCGCTCCTCGCGTCGGTGCTGTACGCGGCGCAACCAGAGGGCTGGGCGTTCGGGCTCGGCGCGATCTGCGTCGTGTTCGATCGCAAACGGGCCGACAAGGAACGTGCTGACGACGCGAAGGCACGCGAGATGCAGACCTCCACGATGGGCGAGGCGCGGCGACGAGCCGAGGAGGCACGCGACGACGCGGTGGCCACCGTGGCACGTCTCGAGCAACAGCTGCGCGAGGAGCGCAAGGACCGACGGGACCGCGAACTGCGGGCCCAGCGAGCCGTCGATGGTGCCGAGCGACGCGACACCGAGGGTGCGGCGAAGGTCGAGCGGGCCGAGCAAGCGGTCTCGGCTGCCGAGGCACGCCTCGCCCGGGAGTCGATGCGGGCGCGCGAGGCCGAGCAGGAGCTGCGCGACCTGCGGCGCGAGGTGCGTCGGCGGGAGCAGGCGCACCAGGAACGCGGGGGTCTCGACGCATCGGAGCTGCGCCTGTTGGCCGACGCGGCGAGTGAGGCCCAGCGGCTCGCGACCCGGCTCGAGGGTCTGACCAAGATCACGCGCCATGCATCGGCCGCGACGGGTCCGGGACCGGAGCCGACGAAGGTCGTCGCGTCGGGCGCACGACGGGCCCAGGTCCCGTGTCCTCCGGGATTGATCGCCGACACTGCCGACGGGCTCGACGCGATGCTGCGAACCCGCGGCGTCCAGCTGGTCATCGATGGCTACAACGTCTCGATGGCCGGCCGGACCGACGCTCCGATCGCCGAGCAACGCGACTGGTTGCTCGGAGGTCTCGCCCGTCTCCACCTCCGTCTGCGCTGTTCGATCGTCGTGATCTTCGATGGTGCCGATGTCGGTGCCGAGCCCGAACGACGGACCGGCGTCAAGGTCGTGTTCTCCTCGGGCGGGGAGAAGGCCGACCCGGTCGTGGTCCGAGAGGTGGCGACGCTCCCGTCGTCGACGCCGGCGATCGTGGTGTCGTCGGATCGCTGGGTCCAGGAGCACTCGGAGGCCGAAGGCGCGATCGCCGTCCCCGCCGAGGCACTCGTCGACCTGCTCCGCCGCTGATTCGCAAGGGTTTCCGGCCCCGAAACCGACGCTGAGCAGGGCTCGCCCTGACTGTCACACCCCCCTGCGATGCTTCGCCGCATGCTGATCGACTGTGACGAATGCGTGATGCAGAGGACCGAGGCGTGCGACGACTGCGTCGTCACTTTCATCTCGGGGCGCGAGCCCGGGGATGCGATCGTGATCGACGTGGAGGAGGAGCGGGCTGTGCGCATGCTCGCTCGGGCCGGGCTGGTGCCCAACCTCCGCCACGTCGCCCGTGCCGAGTCGCCCTGAGCCACACTGTCGGCCGTGACGCGCGTCGGGTCGATTGCATCGGTGTGGCGATATCCGGCCAAGTCGATGATCGGGGACCAGTTCCCGTCCTTGCCGGTCGACGGCGGCGGGATCGTCGGCGATCGTGGGTGGGCAGTCCGGGACGAGGCGCGCGGCGGTATCCGGGGTGCCAAGAAGATCGCCGGCCTGATGCGCCTGCACGCCCGGTACGTCCAGGAGCCGCAGCCGGGGTCGCCGCTGCCCGAGATCGAGGTCATCGCACCCGACGGGCGCCGCGTCCGCTCCGATCACGACGAGGTCCATGCGCAGCTCACGGAGCTCCTGGACCATCCGGTGACCCTCTGTCCGCTGCAGCCCGCTTCCGACCTCGACCATTACCGCCGGGGTCCGCCGGACAACGACGATGCTGAGGCCGAGCTGCGGGCGATCTTCGGACGCGAGCCCGACGAGCCGCTCCCGACCTTCGCAGGTCTTCCGCTCGACGTACTGGTCGAGTTCGAGTCGCCGCCCGGCACGTACTTCGACGTGTTCCCGATCCATCTCGTCACCGACCGGTCCATCGAGACGCTCGCGGCGTTCGCTCCCAACGCCACGTTCGATGTGCGCCGGTTCCGACCCAACCTCGTCGTCGCGGTGGATGCCGACGTCGAGGGCGAATACCCGGAGCAGACGTGGACGGGCCGGACGCTTCGCGTGGGCGACGTCGAACTCGACATCACGGCCCCGTGTCCGAGGTGCGTCATGGTGACGCGGGAAGTCGCCGGGCTCGC
>JANOWV010000448.1:0-8716 GCA_031418075.1 Actinomycetes bacterium | reverse complement strand
GGTCGAGCGGAACTCCGGCATTTGGGTCGTCGACATCCGCGCCGGCACGGTGGTCGCGTTCTTGCGCTTCGAGGATCTCGTGCAAGAGCTGTTCGAGGTGACGGTCCTCGCCGGGATCCGGTTCCCGGAGCTCGTCGAGCCCGGCGCTGACCTCGTCGACGCGTCGTACGTGCTCCCCGACGCCGCGCTCGCGGACGTAGCGAGCGCCGACGAGGGCGTCTCCGCCGTCGGACCCGGCGACTCGCCCCCGGCCTAGGCGCCCGCGGGCTCGATCCCCCGTTCGCGCGCCCAGGCGGTGAGGCGCTCGTAGGCCTCGGGCTCGGAGATCGGTCCGTCGTCGAGTCGAGCCTCGAGCAGGAACTCGAGCGCGTCCCCCACGACGCGGCCGGGCTCGACCCCGAGGAAGTCCATCACCTGGCGGCCGTCGAGCGGCGGCTTGATGGCGTCGAGCTCCTCCTCGGCGCGTAGCCGCTCGATCCGCTCCTCGAGGTCGTCCATCCGGCGTGCCAGGGTCGCGGCTTTGCGGACGTTGCGCGTCGTGCAATCGGCCCGTTGGAGCTCGTTGAGCTCGAGGAGCAGATCGCCCGCGTCGCGGACGTATCGTCGAACCGCCCGGTCGGTCCAGCCCATCGCGTAGGTGTGGATCCGCAGGTGCAGGTAGACGAGCTTCGTCACCGCATCGACCGTGTCGTTGGGGAACTTCAGGGCGCGCATGCGCTCCTCGGTCATCCGGGCGCCGACGACCTCGTGGTGGTGGAACGAGACGCCACCGGACGCGAACGAACGCGTCTTCGGCTTGCCGACGTCGTGGAACAGCGCGGCAAGGCGAACCAGCGGCTCCCGCGACTCGACGTTGCGGACGACGGCGATCGTGTGCGCGAGCACATCCTTGTGCGAGTGGATCGGATCCTGCTCGAGGCGCATCGCGTTCAGCTCCGGGAGGAACTCGTCGGAGATCCCGGTCTCGCAGAGCATCCACAGCCCCGCCGTCGGGTCCTCCACGGTGACGAGCCGCTCGAGCTCGTCGCGGATCCGTTCCACACTCACGATCTCGAGTCGGTGGCGCATCGCCTCGATCGCCGCGACGAGATCGGCATCGGGTGTGAGTCCGAACCCGGCGACGAACCGCGCGGCCCGGAGCATGCGGAGCGGATCGTCACCGAAGGAGACCTCCGGGGACTGCGGCGTGCGGAGGCGCCGGTTCGCGAGATCTTCGGCACCACCGTGCGGATCGACCAGACGGGGTTCGGGCAACGCGAGCGCCATCGCATTGATGGTGAAGTCACGACGGACGAGGTCGTCCTCGATCCGGTCGGCATAGGAGACCTCGGGCTTGCGGCTCTCCGGCCGGTACACATCGCCGCGGAAGGTCGTGATCTCCATCCGCAGGCCGTCCTTCTCGGCGCCCACCGTCCCGAAGCGCTGGCCCTGCAGCCACATCGCGTCGGCCCAGCCCCGCACCGCCGCCTCGATCACGTCGGGTCGCGCGTCGGTCGTGAGGTCCACGTCGGCGTCGGCCCGGTCGAGCAGCGCGTCGCGGACGGTGCCACCGACGAGGTAGCACTCGTGGCCGGTCTTCGCGAGGCGCGCCGCGAGCTCCCGCGGCGCGGCGTCGGCGTCGTAGTAGCGACGCAGCCGCGCCGGGACCTCCATGACCCCATTGTCGCCGCTCGGGCGCTGGGAGAGCGGTTCGTTCCCCGGTGTACCGTTCCGGCAGGAGCGTGACGATGAATGACGAATGGCTCTGGATCTGGCTCGGAATCGCGATCGCGTTCGCCTTCCTCGAGCTGGTCACCCCGCTCTTGTTCTTCATGGTCTCGTTCGCGGTCGGAGGTGCGGTCGCTGCCGTCGGTGCACTGCTCGATGTCGGTGTCGCCTGGCAGTGGGGACTGTTCCTGGCGGGGAGCGCCGCGGCCCTTGGAACCCTCGTCCCGATCGGGCGACGGATGGCCCTCGCGTCGCCCGCCGGCGACGAGTCACCGGAAGGTGCGTCGCGCTGGGTCGGTCGGACCGCGACCGTGTTGGAGGAGATCCCCGGAGGACCGACGGAGACCGGGCTCGTACGACTCGAACGTGGGCGCTGGCGCGCCGAGAGCGCGGCTGAAGTGTCGATCCCGACCGGTGCCCAGGTCGACGTGATCGCGGTACGAGGAACCCGGCTCGTCGTGGCTCTTTCAGAGGAACCGTCCACAGGGAGCGTCGAATGACCGCAATTCTCGTCATCGCCGGTGTCGCGGTGGTCCTGTTCGTCGCGGCGCTCAAGTCGTTCCGGATCGTGCGGCCCTACCAGCGCGGCGTCATCGAGCGCCTCGGCAAGTACCACGCGACCGCGAGCCCGGGATTGCGCATCATCATGCCGATGGTCGACCGACTGATCTTGGTCGACATGCGCGAGCAGGTCGTGGAGGTCCCTGCGCAGGAAGTCATCACCTCCGACAACGTCGTCGTCACCGTCTACGCGGTCGTGTATCACGAGACGACCGACGCGCAGCGACGCATCTACAACATCGCGAACTTCGAGCTCGCGGTCAGCAAGCTCGCCCAGACCAACCTCCGCAACCTGATCGGCGACCTCGACCTCGACGATGCGCTGACCTCGAGCGTCAAGATCAACACGCACCTGCGGGACATCCTCGATGACGCCACCGACAGCTGGGGTGCGCGTGTCGTGCGCGTCGAGATCCAACGCATCGACCCTCCGCCCGACGTGGTCCAGTCGATGCACCACCAGATGCAGTCCGAGCGCACTCGACGCGCCGTCGTGACCGAGGCCCAGGGGGTCCGGGAAGCCGCGATCACGCGCGCCGAGGGCGAGAAGCAGGCTGCGATCCTCGACGCCCAAGGACGCGCCGAGGCGATGTCCCGGGTTGCCGATGCCGAGCGCTACCGATCGATCGCGGTGGCCGAAGGTGAGGCCGCAGCGATCCGGTCGGTGTTCGAGGCCATGCACGACAGCAACCCGACCAGCGACATCCTCGCCTTGAAATACCTCGACGCGCTCGCGAGGGTCAGCGACGGCCAGGCCACGAAGATCTTCCTCCCGACCGAGATGTCGGGGCTGTTCGGTGCGGTCGGGGGTCTCGCGGAGCTGCTGCGTGCCGACGACGGACGCGCTGTCGAGCCCGACGCTGGGAGCTAGCCGGCCGCCGGAGCCCAGCGCGCCGTCGCGGCGGCCACAACGTCGCGGCCCGGACCGCCCGAGGTCGGATGCTCGTCGGCGCGTCCGGGGACGCCCAACAGCGCCGGCAGCGTGACCGCCACGCAATCGCGGATCGCGTCCAGGTCGTAGCCCCCTTCGAGGAACACCACGGTCCGTCCCGGCGGGGCGAGCGCCGCCACGCGCGATGCGAGCAGGCCGTAGTCGCCGGCGGAGAGCGCAAGGCCCGTGAGTGGGTCCGCCCGGTGTGCGTCGAAACCCGCGGAGATCAACACCCAGTCGGGAGCAAACCGCTCCGCGAGCGGCGCGATCACCGTGTCGAGCGCGTGGAGGTAGACGTCGCCGGTCGCGCCAGCCGGCAGAGGGAAGTTGCAGGTCGTACCGACGGCCTCGCCCGCACCTGTCTCATCGAGACGACCGGAGCCGGGATAGAGCGGCCACTCGTGCAACGAGATGTAGAGGACCCTCGGATCGTTCCAGAAGATGTCCTGCGTGCCGTTGCCATGGTGCGCGTCGTAGTCGACGATCGCCACGCGCTGGCCCCGGTCCGCGAGAGCAGCCGCGGTCACTGCGACGTTGTTGAGCAAACAGAAACCCATCGGGGACCGGCCGGTCGCGTGATGGCCCGGCGGGCGTACGCCGAGGAACGCGGCCCGGCCGGCTCCTGCCTCGAGGGCGTCGACCGCCGCGAGCCCCGCACCCGCGGCACGGATCGCGGCCTCCCACGAGCCCGCGGAAGTGACCGTGTCGGCGTCGATCCCACCGCCGCCGCGCGCCGCGAGCCCCTCTACCCGTTCGAGCAGCGCAGCGTCGTGGACCCTCGCGAGCTCGGCGGTCGTCGCGTCACGAGGCTCGAGCACCGTGAGCGCGTCGTCGATCCCGGCCGCCCTGATCCCCTCCGCAACCGCGGCGAGGCGCGCGACGCGCTCGGGATGCCCCGGCCCCGGGTCGTGCCCTGCGAATGTGTCGTCCTCGACAACCAAGAGCACATTGTCACGGTACCGGTGCTGCGGATCGTCTGCGTTCGCCGAAACCCTCGCCTTGCCCGCCGGGTACGCTCAGCGGCCGTGGCCGAGCGCAGCACCGGTGGGCGAACTGCGCGCCCCCGCCGCACCCCCGATCAGGTCGTGGCGGGCCGCTCCACCCAGTCGTTCGGGTGGGCGAAGGCCAGCCCGTGGCGGGGTGACCGCACAACCGCGCACCTCGTCCTCAGCGAACGCTCGCCGAAGGGTCCGGGCGCCGTCGAGTCGTGTCTCGAACCGCTCCGACGCAATGGGTACCGCACGGTCGTCACGACCGCGATGGCACCCGGCGACGCGTTGGCGTTCGTCGACGCGGGGTTCGATGTCCGCGAGCGTCTCCACCTCCTCGAGCACGACCTCGAGCGGATCCCCGAGCCGGCGGCAGCGGTGCGCCTGCGTCGAGCCTGGCGCGTCGACCGGGAGCCGGTGCTGCGCCTCGACGGGCTCGCGTTCGACCATTTCTGGCGTCTCGACGAACAGGGACTCCGGGACGCGCTCCAGGCCACGCCATCGGTCCGGTTCCGTATCGGCGAATCGATGCCTGACCGCCTCGCGGCCTATTCGATCATCGGGCGGGCCGGTCGCCAGGGCTACGTGCAGCGAGTCGCGGTCCATCCCGACGATCGTCGGCGTGGCTGGGGCGAGATCCTCGTGGCCGACGCACTCCGCTGGCTCGTGCGCCACGACGTGCGTCGGGCACTCGTCAACACACAGTGGACCAACGATGGCGCGCTCGCGCTCTACGAGGCGTGCGGGTTCCGACGTCTCCCGGTCGGTCTCTGCGTGCTCGATCGAGCCCTGTGACTCGGGCCGCGCGTGTCGCGGCCGTCGCCGCGACATTGGTCGCGTCGACCCTCCCCCAGGTCGCAGGCGCGCACGCGCGCTCGGTGCTGGCGACCGCCACGACGTCGCGCGACGCCATCGAGCTGATCTCGCAGGATCCGTGGACGCCCGTCGGCGGTGACCTCCGAATCGGCGTGCGCATCTCCGCCTCCGTCGCGGCCGCGCCTGATGCGACCGTGCGCGTGGTCGCGTCCCAGCCACTCGGCTCGCGCGCGGACTTCGATCGGGTGGTGGCCGAAGGTGTCCGCGGCACCCCCTTCGACGAGTTCGAGGTCGCCGTCACGGCCTTGCCCGCCGATGCCGCCGGTACCCACGTCCTGACGCTCGGTTTGGAGTCTCCCCAACGACTCGACCCGACTCGGCTGGCACTCCGACGAGCGGGCGTCTACCCCTTGACCATCGAGCTTCGTACTTCGGGCGCCGAGAAGCCGACTGGCTCGTCATTCACGACGTTCGCGGTCGTGACGGAAGCGCTCCCCGATGGTCAGCCTCGACAGCTCGCGAGCCGTCTCGGCGTTGCGTGGGTCTGGCCGCTGCAGGAGGGACCCGCGCTGCTTCCCGATGGCAGTCGCGATCCTGCCGTCCTCCAGTCCTTCGAGCCCGACGGACGGCTCGGCCGCCAGGCGGCCTCTTTGGCGCGCGCGGGCGACGTCCGGTTGACCCTCGCGCCCGGGCCCGAGACCCTCGAAGCGTGGGTGGCGCGGGGGCGCAGCGCCGTGGGCGCGTCCCGGAGTGCTGCTGCCGTCCTCGATGCCGTGGGCCGAACGGAGATCGTCGCGCCGACCTACGTGCCGACAGATATCGCGTCGCTCTTGCGCGGCGGACTCGACGACGTCGTCGAGACGCAGCTCCTCCGCGGCCGCGAGGTACTCGCTGGTCTCGTCGGTGCACAACCGTCCCCATCGATCGCCGTGGCGCGGTTGGCAACATCGGAATCGCTGGCGCGTCTGCGCGCGTCGGGTGTGACACAGGTCGTCATCGACGACTCGGCGCTCGCGTCCGATCCGGCAGATCCATCGATCCTGACCCAGCCGTTCCAACTCCGCACGGGCGACGGTTCCCAAGAGCCTCTCGCCGCGGTCGCGAGCGACAGCGGGCTCGTCTCACTCTTTGCCGGAGATATCCCACCCGCGTTGCGCGCGCAACGAATTCTCGCCGGCTTGTCGATCGTTGCGCTCGAGGCTCCGTCCGCGACCCGAGCCGTGGTCCTCGCCTCCCAACCCGAGCTCGCGGCCCCGAGCGCGCTCTTCGATGCACTGCTTGGGGGCCTGCGCGGCAACCCGTGGCTGAACACGATGACCGTTTCAGAGGTCTTCGCAGGCGTGCCGCCTGGAGGCGGCCGAAACCCCGCGGTCCGCGCGCTCGCTCCTCCGCAGGTGCCGGACCCCCCCGTTTCGGCGTTCGCGTATCGCCTGACCGAGGCCCACGTCGACGCGTTCGAGGCGTTCGTCGGATCGACCGACCCCGTCGTCATCGAAGGAAGGCAAGCGCTGCTCGTGGTGGAATCTTCGACGTTCGCCGGCGTCGACGGTGTTGCTCGTGCCTCGGCGACGCTCGATCATGTGAACGAGCAGATCGACGCGTTCGTCGCCGGCATCCGGGTGCCTGACCCCGGAACGATCACCTTGACCTCCCGGTCCGGAGAGATCCCCCTGACCTTCCGGAACGACACGGGCCGCCGCGTCCGCATCGCCGTCACCGTCGAGTCGTCAAAGCTCTTCTTCCCGGATGGCACGACCTACACAATCGACCTTGCCCCCCGAAGCACGACCCTGCGGGTCGCGGTCGAAGCCCGCACCTCAGGGACGTTCCCGCTCGGACTGAGTGTCCGTACCGCCGACGGCGGGCTCGTGATCGCTGAGACCCGGCTCCAGGTCCGATCGACGGTCGTGAGTACCGTCGGCCTCACGCTGATGATCAGCGCTGCGGTCGTCCTCGCGCTGTGGTGGGCCCTGTACATCCGCCGGGCCCGCAAGCGTCGTCGTGAGGGCGCCGGCCGACGTGGCTGAGCACGCCAAGCGCGGCGATCGACACAAGCGTCACGACACGCGGTCGATGGTGCAGTCGAGCGCGGTGGTCGGCATCGGGACTGCGCTCTCGCGGGTGACCGGTTTTCTTCGCGTCGCGGCCATCGCGTACGCGCTCGGCATCACCACGCTTGCGGGCGTCTACTCCTACGCCAACGAGACGCCCAACATCGTCTACGAGCTCCTGCTCGGAGGCGTGCTCACCGCCACCCTCGTGCCGCAGTTCGTCAAGCACTTCCACGACGATGACGACGACGCGACCAGCGCGGTGGTCTCGGTGGCGATGCTCGCGCTGCTCGCGATCACGGTCATCGGGATCGCACTCGCGCCGGTCATCGTCGACCTCTACACGCTACGGGTCTCCGGCCCCGGTCGCGCCGCGCAACAGGAGCTTGCGACGAACCTGCTCCGGCTCTTCATGCCCCAGATGCTGTTCTACGGGATCACTGCGCTCGCGACCTCACTGCTCCAGGCGCGGCGGCGCTTCGCGGCGGCAGCCTTCGCTCCGATCCTCAACAACGTCGTCGTCATCGCGATGTTCCTTGCGCTCCCGCGTGTGTCCGACGGTCGCCTCACCGTCGACCGGGTGAATGACGACTCCGGTCTGCTCCTGCTCCTCGGCATCGGGACCACGGCCGGGATCGCGGCGATGGCGCTCGCATTGCTCCCTGCGTTGCGAGCGGCACGCATCCGCCTCCGCTTCATCCCTTCACTTCGCCATGCCGCCGTCCGAACGATGCTTCGGCTCTCCGGTTGGACGGTGGGGTACGTGATCGCGAACCAGATCGCGCTCGGTCTCGTGATGGTGCTCGCGAACGGGGAGCGAGGCGGGGCCTTCGCGTATCTCAGCGCATACGCGTTCTTCCAG
This sequence comes from Actinomycetes bacterium, assembly GCA_031418075.1. Taxonomy (GTDB): domain Bacteria; phylum Actinomycetota; class Acidimicrobiia; order IMCC26256; family PALSA-555; genus DASUAO01. The sequence goes on along the minus strand of JANOWV010000448.1, from coordinate 799 downwards.
CTCCCGTACGGGCTGTTCTCGGTCTCGGTGATGACGGCCGTCGCACCCGATCTCGCGGCAGCCGGCGGGCGAGGCGACGCGCCGGCCATGCGCCACCGCTTCGCCCGGTCATTGCGCCTCACGCTCGCGGTGATCGTGCCCGCGGCCGCGGTCTACATCGCGTTGGCCCGACCGATCGTCGTCGCTCTCCTCCAGCGCGGCGCGTTCTCGGCCGGCGACGCCGCTCTCGTGAGCGACACGTTGGCCGCGTTCGCGGCGGGACTCCCGTTCTTCTCGACCTACTTGTTCGCGTTGCGCGCGTTCTACTCTCTCTCCGACACCCGGACTCCCTTCTTCCTCAATTGCGCGGAGAACGCGATCAACATCGTTCTGGCCCTCGCGTTGTTCGGACCGTTCGGCATCCCGGGGCTCGCCGCCGCATTCTCCGGTGCGTACGCGATCGCTTCGGTCTTCACGCTCGCGGTTCTCTCCCGCCGGATCGGCGGGCTCCAGGGTCGAGGCATCGGGACCACTGGTGGACGCGTGGTGTTGGTGAGCGCGGTGGGCGCGGTCGCCGCGTGGGCGGTCGGTGAGCAGATCGGCTGGTCCACGTCGGGCCGCGCGATCGTGTCCGTGGCGATCGGCCTGGTCGTCGCCGGGGTCCTCGTGATCGGCGGCCTCTGGGCCGCTCGGGTCGAGGAGGTCCGAGAGCTCGTCGGGCTCGTCCGCCGCCGGCCTGCGGGCAGCGGACGAGCCAGCTAGGTCGGCCAATCGGTCGGCCCGGGGGCTGGCCGGTGCATCGGCCGATTGCGTCGACGGG
>JANOWV010000447.1:0-3184 GCA_031418075.1 Actinomycetes bacterium | reverse complement strand
CGAGCGCGGCCTCCGTCCACTCCAGACCACAGCCGCGGAGGTCGTGTCTGTCTGCAACACAGTCACGCTCGGCTTCGTTCGCTGCGTCGAGCAGTTCCGCGCGCTCATGGGATGGCACAGCGACGATTGGATGGCCGCGTTTCAAGGCGCTCGTGACGCCACCGTCCAGGCGGAGCCGCTGATTAGGCGCGCTCTCGAAGAGCAAGGGATAGAGGTGCACTAGAGGCGTTCTGCAACACGGTGGGTGACGGCCGATCTGTCACAGCCGCGGTCCCACTGGGTCCAACGTGGGCGCTGAGGGGCTCGAACCCCCGACCTCCTCCTTGTAAGGGAGGCGCTCTTCCAGCTGAGCTAAGCGCCCGGAAGGTTCACAAGGCTACCGGGGTCCCGCAACAGATCTCCCGGTCCCGGCCTACGCTCGACACGACATGGCAGCCCATCTCGTCGTCGACGTCGACGGGCACGTGTTCGAGCCCGACGAGCTCTGGACCGAGTACCTACCCGCACGGTTCCAGGACCGTCGACCCCGGTTGGTGCTCGACGACCGGGGCACGACTCGCTATCTGCTCGAAGGGAACCTGATCCCGCCGGGCGCCGGCCGCGGCGCCTGGGTGCCCGAGGGGATCAGGGAAGCCTCCGCCCAACGGGACGGCGCCGTCGACCCGAGGGCCCGCCTCGCCGACATGGACGTCGACGGCATCGACGTGGCCGTGCTCTACGGCGCTGCGAGCCTCGGGTTCTACGCGCTGCAGGATCGCGAGCTCACGCTGGCCTGCTGCCGCGCCTACAACGACTGGCTGCACGATTACTGCGTTGCCGATCCCTCCCGGCTCAAGGGCACACCGGCATTGCCGCTCGCCGCGGTCGAGGATGCGTGCGCCGAGGCACGACGCGCCGTGACCGACCTGGGTTTCGTCTCGCTCACAGTTCCCTGCGCGGTCGGCCGCACCAACATGGACGACCCGTCGTTCACGCCGCTCTACTCCCTCGCCGAGGAGCTCGACGTGCCGCTGGGATTCCACGCCGGCGGCGGTCGCTTCGCCCACCACCGATTCGTCGACAGCTACGCCCAGCTCCACGCGTTCGAGTTCCCGGCGAACATCATGTTTGCGGTGACCACGGTCGTCTGTGGTGGCGTACTCCAGCGGCACCCGCGACTGCGCGTCGCCATGCTCGAAGCAGGGGTCGGGTGGGCGCCGTACTACTTCGAGCGGCTCGACGAGCACTACGAGCACCGCGCGCACGAGATGCCTGCGATCGACCGGCCGCCGAGCGCGTTCCTCGAAGACGGTCGCCTCGTGATCTCCACAGAAGGTGAGGACGGGCTTGCCGACGCGGTGCAGCGGCTGGGCGAGCAATCGGTGGTCTGGGCGTCGGACTACCCGCATTGGGACGCGGAGTTCCCCGGCAGCACGCAGCGGGTGAAGGACAGCGCCGGTCTCAGTGACGCGCAGAAGCGTGCGATCTTCGACGACAACCCACGCCGGCTCTACGGGTGGTGAGCCGCTTCAGGGCAGCGTGAGCGTGACCGTCCCGGTCGCGTGGTCGCCGAGGTCGTTCACGGCGCGCACTGCCACCTCGAGGACTCGCTCGTCGCCCTCGCTCGTCTCGGTGACGACCCGGCCGGTAAAGCGCAGCACGAGCCCGGGGATCGCCGGTCCACCGAGGCGGATCGCGATGCTGCGCAGCCGCGCCTCGGGTCCCGCCCAGTCGGTGACGTAGCGAGCCACGTACCCGTTCGTGGTGAGGATGTTCATGAAGATGTCCTGAGCACCCTGGGCCTGGGCGTAATCACGGTCGTGGTGCACCGGCATGAAGTCGCGCGACGCGATCGCGCCGGCCACGACCACGGCGGGCGTGACGTCGAGCTCGAAGACGGGCAGCGTTTCGCCCGTGGGCTCCGCCGCCGGAGTCGCGGGTGCCTTGCTCCCCGACCCGGCCGGACGCGTCCCACCGGTCCCCGGCGCGAACCGGAAGATGCGGAACCGCTGGCGGCCGACGACATCGCCGTCGGCATCGGTGTAGGTCGTCACCCAGGTGACGAAGTACCCCTCCCCCAGCCCGGTGGTCTTGCGCTCGGAGATGTCCTCGAGCGCGGCTTCGGACTGCAGCCGGTCGCCAATGCGGAGGTAGCGGTCGAACTCGAGCTCGGAGTTGGTCGCGAGCGTCGCGGTGAAGCCCGCCGAAGCGAGGAGACCGAGCGCGCTGTCGGGATCGATCTCAGCTGCGGCACCACCACGCTCGGCGAGACCTTCGATGCGCGGCCGTGCCATCGTCCAGGCCTGCAGCATCGCGGGCGGCGCCACCAGTCCCCCATGGCGGGTCGATGCCGCGACGTCGGCGTCGAGGTAGACGGGATTGCGGTCGTCGAGGGCGTCCACCCAGTGGCGGATCATCGGCAGATTCACTTCGTCGGGTGCGAGCGTGGGACCCCCCACGCCCATCGGCTTCCCGAGCAGCGGAACGACGCGATCGCGCACCTCATCCGTCGAAGCGTCGGCGCGGCCCTGTGACTCCGCTGCAGACACGTCGATCAGGCCGGCGCTTCAACGGCGAGCCGCTTCGCCCGCGCCGGCGGTAGGTGGTCGTAGAGGTCGGCCACCAGATCAGAACGCAGCGTCGCGACCGCAGGGTCGTCCCAGCGGTTATGGAATTGATGCGGATCGTCCTCGACGTCGTACAGCTCGCCCTCGGTGCCGTCGTAGTGCCACCCGGGCTGGTACGCGGTGCACGACCAGCCGTCCCGGTAGATCGACCGCAGGTGCATGTCGATGTGGTCGAACTGGCTGTCCCACTCCGTGATCACCCGTTCACGAGAGCCGTCGGCCATCGGGAGTGGCGTGCCCTGCATCCACTCCGGGATCGCCACGCCCGCGATCTCGCAGAACGTGGGTGCGAGGTCGACCTGGCCGACAGGATCGGTGACCTCACCACCCGGGAGTCCTTCCGACGGCGCGGGGCGCCACACGAACGGGAGTCGCATCAGCGCGTCGGTGTGGTATGGGCCCTTGAACAGGAGGCCGTAGTCGCCCTGGAGCTCGCCGTGGTCGGTCGTGAAGAACACATCGGTGTCGTCACCCCATCCCTTGGCGTCGACATGCGCGAGCACCTTGCCGCACGCCTCGTCGATGAGCTCGTTCTCCACGTGCACGAGCGCGTTGACCTCGCGGACCTGGTCGTGCGT
>JANOWV010000446.1:0-5975 GCA_031418075.1 Actinomycetes bacterium | reverse complement strand
ATCTCTTTGAGGTTGTTGGCGATCCAGTTCTCGTCCATGGCGACACTGTGACCGAAGGCTGCCTCGGCGTCGAGACTCCACACCCCACGTTGGCGCCGGAGAAGGCCACGGACATGCGACGGAGAGCGGTGGGCGATGCTTCGAGGGGTGATAACCCAGGCCACCCCAGCGTGCTCTCGCCGGAGCAGTCGCTAGACGCCGAAGACCTCGTGGAGCTCGACGGGGACGGGGATGTCGAGCTGGGCATAGGTGCAGCTGTCGGGGGTGCGGTCGGGGCGCCAGCGCTGGAACCGCGCGGTGTGGCGGAACCGATCACCCTGCACGTGCTCGAACGCGACCTCGGCCACGAGCTCCATGCGCAATGGGACCCACGAAAGATCCTTCTTCGCGTTCCAGCGGCTCTGTCCGCCCGGCATGCGCGACCCGGCCTGGGCGTCTTCCTGTTGCCAGTCGCGCCACGGATGATCGTCGAGCGCGTTCGGCTCGTGCGGCGCGAGCTCCTCGGCGAGCCGCAAGCGCAACGCGGCCGAGAAGCTGCTGGCAACGCCGACATGGTGCAGCACGCCGGCGTCGTCGTAGAGGCCAAGCAGGAGTGAGCCGACACCCTCGCCGTCTTTGTGCGGGCGATAGCCGGCGACGGCGCAGTCGGCGGTGCGCAGGTGCTTGATCTTCAGCATCGTGCGCTTGCCCTCGCGATACGGATCGTCGACGCGTTTCGCGATGACGCCGTCGAGGCCGGCTCCCTCGAAGCGCTCGAACCAGTTCTGGGCGACTGTGGCGTCGGTCGTCAGCGGCGTGAGGTGCACCGGCGAAACTGAACCGGCAAGGAGATCGGAGAGACGCGCCCTTCGGTGTGCGAACGGCTCGTCGCGCAGGTCGTCGTCGCCGAGGGCGAGCAGGTCGAACGCCACGAACGACACCGGCGTCTCCCCCGCGAGCATGTCGACGCGGCTCTCGGCCGGGTGGATCCGGTTCGAGAGCAGGTCGAAGTCGAGACCATGGTCGGTCGCGATCACCAGCTCGCCGTCGAGCACGGCGCGCTCGGGGAGCGCCGCACGGAGCGGCTCGAGGAGCTCGGGGAAGTACCGGGTGAGCGGCTTCTCGTTGCGGCTCCCGAGCTCGACCGAGTCGCCGTCGCGGAACACGATGCACCGGAACCCGTCCCACTTGGGCTCGTAGGCCCAGCCCTCGCCGACCGGCATGTCGCGTGCGAGCTTCGCCAGCATCGGCGAGACCGGGCCGGGAACCGGGAGTGCCACCCCGCTACCCCACAGTTGCGCGCGAGGGGAGGAGTGCCGCCGCGGCACCGTCGAGTGGAACCTCGTCGTCGTCGCCCGTTGCCCGAGAGCGCCGCTCGACGATCCCCCGCGCAACACCCTTGCCCCCGAGGGTCAGTCGGAACGGCATCCCGAGGAGGTCGGCGTCGGCGAACTTGATACCGGGCGACACGTCACGGTCGTCGTAGAGCACCTGCGCGCCCGCGGCGGTGAGCGACTCGTAGAGCGCATCGGCGGCCTCGACGACGGCTGCCGCCGCGTCGCCCCGACCGGGAAGTACCACGAGGTGGTAGTCGAACGGCGCAAGCGCGGCCGGCCACATCATGCCGTCGTCGTCGTGGTGCTCCTCGACGACCGCCGCGACGATCCGCGAGACGCCGATGCCGTAGCAGCCCATCGTCATCGGGTGCCGGTTGCCGTCGTCGTCGGTGTAGTTCGCGTCAAGCGCTTCGGCGTACTTCGTGCCGAGCTGGAACACGTGGCCCACCTCGATACCGCGGTCGACCGAGAGCTCGGAGCCACACCGGGGGCAGGGATCACCCGAGACGATCGACACGAGGTCGGCCCACACGTCAACGCGGAAGTCGCGGCCGAGCACCACATGGCGGACGTGATGGTCTGCCTCGTTCGCGCCCGTGACCCACGCCCGCTCCTCGCCGACCAGCGGGTCAGCGACGACCAGCGCGGCGCCTTCGAAGTCGGGGCCGATGTAGCCGAGTGGCAGGTCAGGTCGTGCGGCGAAGTCGGCGTCGGTGTACAGGCGAGCGACTCGGGGTGCCACGGCGAGTCCGAGCGCGTGCTCGTTCACCTCACGGTCGCCGGGGACCAGCGCGAGTCCGAGATCGCCGTCGACGTCGAACGCGATGCACTTCAGCATCTCCGACGCTTCGACGCCGAGATGCTCGGCGACACCCTGGATGCCGGGCAGATCTGGTGTGTGCACGCGTTCGCGTTCGGCCGCGTCGACGGCCGGCACCTCGGTGTGCAACCGCGAGTGGTCGCTCTCGCGTCGGGCCGCTTCGACGTTGGCCGCGTAGTCGCAGCTCGGACACCAGACGAAGTCGTCCTCACCCACCGCGGCGACCGCCATGAACTCGTGGTTGACGTCGCCGCCGATCTCCCCCGCCTGGGCCTCGACCGGACGAAACGTGAGCGCGCAACGTTCGAACACCCGGTGGTAGGCGTCGTACATGTCTTGATAGGTGCGCCGAAGATCGTCGACGTCGGCGTGGAAGGAGTAGGCGTCCTTCATCAGGAACTCGCGCGCACGAAGTAGCCCGAAGCGTGGGCGCAGCTCGTCGCGGTGCTTCCAGTTGATCTGGTACAGGTTCACCGGGAGGTCGCGGTAGCTCGACAGCTCGCCCGCGACGATCGATGTGATCGCCTCCTCGGCAGTAGGCGAGAGGCAGAAGCCCACCTCCTTGCGGTCCTCGAGGCGGAACATCAGCGGCCCGTAGGTCACGTCGCGCCCCGACCGCTCCCACAGCTCGAGGGGCTGGGCGATCGGAAGCGTCATCTCCTGGGCCCCGGCCGCGTCCATCTCCTCGCGCACGATCTGGGCGACCTTGGTGAGCACCCGCTGTCCGAGCGGGAGCCAGGCGTACACCCCGCTCGCCAGCCGTCGGATGTAGCCACCCCGCAACAGGAGCTGGTGGCTCGAGATCTCGGCGTCAGCCGGGTCGTCACGCAGGGTTCGAAGGAAGGCGCGCGACATCCGCATGGGTCGCACGCTACCGGGGCACCCCTCCGAAACCCCTGAACTATTGGGGAGAATGATCGGGAAACGGTCGGCCTGAAACCCGAGTGATCTAGTCGGAAAAATTCTTGACCAGATTGCTGGTATTTAGGGTCGGCCGCGCGTATGGTGCACCTCGTGATCCGGGAACGGGGTGCCCCCAGCGTCGCCATGGGCCGCACGCCCCATGAGTGCTTCGACGAGATGTGTCGACGCTCCCGCCCGGGTCGCGCTGCGTAGCCCAACGCACCAGCACGGCCGCCCTCCCCCCGCCGCCCTGCGGCGTGACCTCCAGGAGCCCGCCGTGCACCTCGCAACCTCTCTCCGATCCGCCCTCCGCACCGCCACCGGCCCCCTCTCGAGGGTGCTCGCGGACGCCGGAAGTGCCATCGCCGACGGTGATGCCCGCTTCTGGGGTCTCGCCGACGTTCGCACCCTCCCCCTCCCCGTCCCCAGGCCCCGGCCCATCCCAGCGGGCGCCCGCCCGCAGGAGGCAACACCATGACCCCCGAGCTCGCCGCCCTCACTCGACCGATCGATCCCGAGGTCGAAGCCGAGATCGACCGATTCGAGGACGGTGCCCGCCGCTGGATCGCCGGCGAGATCGACGACGACGCGTTCCGCGTGTTCCGGCTCAACCAGGGGATCTACGGCCAGCGTCAGGGTGGACACAACCAGATGGTGCGCGTCCGCATCCCCCATGGCCGACTCGAGCCCGACCATCTCGACATGATCGCCCACGTCGTCGACGAGTACTCGCGCGGCTGGGGCCATTTCACGACGCGCCAGAACCTCCAGTTCCACTTCGTGCAGCTCGAGCAGGTCCACGAGGTGCTCCGGCTCCTCGCGTCCGTCGGGCTCACCAGCCGGGAGGCGTGCGGCGACACAGTGCGCAACGTGGCCGGCTGTCACCTCGCCGGTGCGTGCCCACTCGAGGTCCTCGACATCAGCGCGTGGGCCCAAGCCACGAACGACTGGTTCCTGCGCAACCCGATCAACCAACGGCTCCCCCGGAAGTTCAAGATCAACTTCTCGGGCTGCGCCACCGACTGCGGCCAGGCGATGTTCAACGACGTCGGCGTGATCGCGGTGAGCCGCCCGCTGCCCGACGGCACCGTCGAGCCAGGGTTCCGGGTGTTCCTCGCCGGTGGGCTCGGAGCGAATCCGCACCCCGCACAGGCGCTGGAGGAGTTCACGCCGCGCAGCGACCTGCTCGCGACGATCGAGGCGACGCTGCGAGTCTTCGACCACCACGGTAACCGTGACAACAAGCTGCGCGCCCGCATGAAGTGGCTCGTGGACACGATGGGCATAGAGGAGCTGCGCGAGCGCATCCTCAAGGAGCGCCGGTTCCTGATCGCGTCGTCCACCTACCCGGGCGGCATCCCCGACATCGTGACCGAGCGCGGCGACGCACCGGCCGGCTCCACCGACGAGGTCTCCGGCCTACCGGGTGTCCCGGTGACATTCCTCGGCACCAGCGGCAAGGGTGCGACCGGCTTCGACGCCTGGGACCTCGCCAACGTCGTACGCGGACGATCCAACGGCACCGTCAGCGCGTACGCGCACGCCCGACTCGGCGATCTCACGTCGGAGCAGATGCGCGGCCTCGCCTCGCTGCACCGCGACCTCAACGCAGGGACCGACGGTGACGTGGAGATGCGGGTCACCAACCGACAGAACGTCGTGCTGCGCGGGCTGCGCAACGAGCAGCTTCCCGAGCTCTACGAACGACTGGTCGGGGTCGACATGGCGACGCCCGGTGCCGAGCTGGTGCGCGACGTCGTCTCGTGCCCCGGCGCTGACACGTGCAACCTCGCGGTGACGCAGTCGCGGGGCCTCGCCTCTGACATCGACCGCGCGCTCGAGGAGGCAGGAATCGCCGAGGTCAGCGGTGTGCGCATCAACATCTCCGGCTGCACGAACAGCTGCGGCCAGCACCACACCGCCGACATCGGGTTCTTCGGACTCGAACGTCGTGCCCACGACCGGACCGCGCCCGGCTATCAGATGCTGCTCGGCGGCCACGTCGGCGACATGGAGATCGCGTTCGGGCAGAAGGCCACCAAGCTGCCGGCGAAGGCCGCGTCCGAAGCCGTCGTACGGGTCGTCGGTCGCTACGCGGAAGAGCGCACCGTCGGTGAGCCGTTCCAGGACTGGCTCGCTCGCGCCGGCGGCGCAAAGGAGGTCGGAACGACACTCGTCGACCTCGACGAGTTCCCCGACCCCAAGATCGCGCCCGACTTCTACGTCGACTTCGACGAGACCAGCCCCTACGAGAAGTCGATCGGTGAGAGCGAGTGCGCAACGTGAGTGCCCTCCCCCAGCCGGTCGACGCCCGACTCGGGCCCAACGAGCTCGCCCATCTCGCCGTGAGCCTCGAGCAGAAGCCGGCGACCGAGACCATCGCGTGGGCGGTCGAGCGCTTCGGCGACGGACTCGTGCTTGCCGCATCGTTCCAGGACTGCGTGATGATCGACCTCGCCGCGCAGGTTGCTCCGAACATCGACGTGGTGTTCCTCGACACCCAGTACCACTTCGCCGAGACGCTCTGGTACGTCGAGCAGGTGCGCGCCCGATACGACCTCAACCTGCGCGTCATCGAACCCGACGTCCCCCGCGACGACCGCTGGCTCGCCGACCCCGACGCGTGCTGTCGGGTCCGCAAGGTCGAGCCGCTGGCCCGGGCGCTCGAGGGCAAGACCGCATGGATGAGCGGCCTGCGCCGCAGCGACGGCCCAACCCGCGCCTCCACCCCCGTGGTCGCCCACGATGCGGCTCGAGGGCTGGTGAAGGTCAACCCGATCGCCGGATGGACCGACAGCGACGTCGCGACCTACGCCGCCGAGCGTGACCTCCCGGTGCACCCACTGGCCGACAAGGGCTACGCATCGATCGGCTGCTGGCCGTGCACTCGCCCCGTCGCCGCCGACGACGATCCCCGCGCCGGACGCTGGTCCGAC
>JANOWV010000445.1:0-5739 GCA_031418075.1 Actinomycetes bacterium | reverse complement strand
CTGGGACACCGACGTCGACCAGGAGAAGGTCGTGTTGGAGAACCAGGCCGCCAACTCCTATCTCTACGACAACACCGACATGTCGGACACGCCGTTCGCCAAATGGGGTGAGAAGGAGTGGCTGGAGTTCGGTGTCGAGTCCCAGAACTGGACGCTCTCGCAGTTCATGCACGGCGAGCAGGGTGCGCTCATCTGCACCGCGCAGATCGTCGAGACGGTCCCGTGGATCGATGCCAAGTACTACGCGTCCACGCAGGTGATGGACGAGGCCCGCCACGTCGAGGTGTTCGCGAAGTATCTCGACACCAAGCTCTCGGGGCACTACCCGATCAACGCCCACCTCCGGATGTTGCTCGACGACATCATCGGCGACAGCCGGTGGGACATGACCTACCTCGGGATGCAGATCATGGTGGAGGGCCTTGCCCTCGCGTCCTTCGGGTTCATGCACCAGATGACGACCGAGCCGCTCCTGAAGCAGCTGCTCCGCTACGTGATGAGCGACGAGGCCCGCCACGTCGCGTTCGGCGTGCTCTCGCTCCAGGAGTACTACGAGCAGCTCTCGGCATCGGAGATCCGTGAGCGCCAGGAGTTCGCCTTCGAGGCGGCGGTGCGGATGCGCGACCGGTTCCTCCAGCAGGAGGTGTGGGAGCGGATGGGCGTCGACGTGAAGTCGGCGGTGAAGGGCGTGCTTGCTGCACCGGACCGGCCGATCTTCCAGGCGATGCTGTTCTCGAAGATCGTTCCCAACTGCCGCAAGCTCGGCTTGCTCGACGCGGCCGATGGTTGGCTGCGAGACAAGTTCACCGACCTCGGCGTGATCCAGTTCGAGCACATGACCGACACCAGCGACGAGTACGCCGAATTCGACGAGGTCGCCAAGGACCGCGCGGCCGCCAACGCCTAGCTGTCCGCTGTTCTTACGTCGCTGATCGGCGTATTTCGCCTATCTCTGACGCCAGAACGCCGGGGGGATCAGGCGTCCTGGAGTCGACGGGCGCGCTTGTCGACGTACATCGCGGCGTCGGCCGTCGCGATCAGGTCTTCGAGGGTGACGGGGTTGGCCGGGTCGAACAGCGCCGAACCGATGCTCACCTCGATCGGTGGGTCTTCGCGGTCGCGGCCTTCCCAGTTGAACGCGAACCGGAGCCGGTCGAGCAGCTCGGGCACGGACTCATGTGGCGTGTCGCTCGCGAGTACACAGAACTCGTCGCCACCGAGGCGGGCGATGACGTCCGTGGTCCGCAGGGTGTGGACGAGCGTGCGAGAGAGTCGCTTGAGGAGCTCGTCGCCCGCCGCGTGCCCGTGCTGGTCGTTGACGACCTTGAGGTTGTCGAGGTCGAGGTAGACGAGCGCCGTCGGGCGATCGAAGCGCGCCGCCGACGCCAGGACGTGCTTGCCGACCGCGAACAGGCCGTTCCGGTTGGCGAGACCAGTCAGCTCGTCGATGCCGGAGCGCTGGCGCCCCTCGAGCTCCTCTTCGGCGGTCGCCGCGAGGTCGCGCAGGAGGCGTTCGTCCTCCGCACCGAGGTACCGGGGATGGTGGTCGACGAGGCAGAGCGTGCCGACTCGCCGGCCGTTCCCAACGTAGAGCGGACATGCGGCGTAGAAGCGGAACGCAGGCGGCTCGTTCACGAGCGGATCGTCGGCGAAGCGCGGGTCCGACGACAGGTCATGGACCACGAACAGGTCACCGTCCGTGAACGTCTTCGCGCAGAACGAAAGTGCCCGCGGCGCCTGGGTCAGGTCGAGGCCATGGCGCGACGCGAACCAGGCGCGGTCCCCGTCGAAGAGGCTGACCACCGCGATGTCGGTCGCGAACAGGCGTTGGGCGATCCGAGCGATTCGGTCGAAGCGCTCCTCGTCGCTCGCGTCGAGGGCGGCCGCGACCGCTTCGGGCGCTGGCGCTTCCACCCCAGGTACGTGTCCACCCACTTTCGGTGAACCCGCGACCTCTCCAGGTGCCGGTCCTGCTACCGCCGGGGCAGCGTCGCCTTCCGCACCCTCCGCTTCCCAGTGCATGACGCGAAGGTACCCGCGCCGGGCATTCCCGTCAGCCTGCGGGCGTCCGACGGGCCCGTTTGGCCTCGTACATCGCCGCGTCGGCCTGTGCGAGGAGGGACTCCATCGTCTCGGGGTTCGTCGGTGAGGAGTCGGCGAGGCCGATGCTCGCCGAGAGGCGTGGGCCCGGTCGGCCGGGGTCGGCGAGGGTATCCCGAATCCGGGCCTCGAGCTTGAGGAGCCCGGCCCGGTCCGTTTCGCTCGCGAGCACGCAGAACTCGTCGCCCCACATCCTCGCGATCACGTCGCAGGAGCGCAGACAGTTCAGGAGCGTGTCGGCGAACGCCCGGATGAGCGCGTCGCCCGCGGCGTGACCCTCGGTGTCGTTGACGACCTTGAGTCCGTCGAGGTCGAGGTACATGATCCCCACCGGTCGGCGGCGGCGCTCGGCCGCAGCCAGGATCTGTCGACCGAACATCAGCAGCCCGCGGCGGTTCGTGAGCCCGGTGAGCTCGTCGGTCGTCGCCAGGTCGAAGTCCTCGAGCTCCTTTTGGGCCATCGCGGCGAGGTCGCGCAGGAGCGCCTCGTCGTCGGCGCTCAGCTCACGGGGCTCGCGGCCGATGATGCACAACGTCCCGACGCGGTGGCCCGTGCCGACGGTCAGCGGGCAGCCGGCGTAGAAGCGGATGTTGGGGTCGCTCGTGACCAGCGGATTGTCGGAGAAGCGGGGGTCCGCTCCGGCGTCGGGCACGACGAACACGTCGTCGTCGAGGATGGCGTGCCCACAGAAGGAGATCTCGCGAGCGGTCTCGGAGGTGTCGAGGCCGTCCGTGGACTTGAACCACTGCCGGTTCTCGTCGACGAGGCTGACGATCGCGATGTCGACGCCGAGCACGCGACGGGCGACGCGTGTGATGCGATCGAAGCGCTCCTCGGGCTCGGTGTCGAGCACGCCGAGCCCGTGCAGCGCCGCGACTCGTTGCGCGTCGTCGGCCGGGATCTCGGGAGCCAGCACGGTGGTGAAACTACTCCCGGTTCCCGCCCGGTCCGCTGATGCCCAGCCGTGACGGTAGCCTCCTTCGCGATGTCCTCTGCCGTCCGGATCGTATTCCTCGGGGGGCTGGGTGAGATCGGGCGGAACTGCTTCTGCCTCGAGGTCGAGGGCCGGATCGTTGTCGTCGACTGCGGTCTGATGTTCCCCGACGCCGACATGCCGGGCGTCGACCTCGTCCTCCCGGACTTCACCTATCTGCGCGACCACGCCGACCAGGTCGACGGGATCGTGCTCACCCACGGCCACGAGGACCACGTCGGCGGGCTCGCGTACCTGCTCCGCGACGTCCCGGCACCCATCTACGGCTCCCCGCTGTCACTCGGTTTCGCCCGCAAGCGCTTCGAGGAGGCGCGGCTGATGGGCTCGACCGAGCTCATCGCCGTCGAGGCCGGCGAGACCCGCCGGATCGGCCCGGTCGACGCCGAGTTCATCCCCGTGACGCACTCGGTGCCGCACGCGTTCGCGGTCGCGTACTCCACTCCCATCGGCACGATCCTGCACACCGGGGACTTCAAGATCGATCTCACGCCGGTCGACGGGCGCCGTACCGACCTCGCCCGACTCGGTGAGCTCGGGCGGGCCGGGGTCCGACTGCTGCTCTCTGACTCCACCAACGCCGAGCGACCCGGCCATACCGAGTCGGAGTCGCTCGTCGGGCCGTCGATCCGCGGGATCCTGCGGGACCATCCCGACCGTCGTTTCATCGTGGCGTCGTTCGCGTCGCATCTCCATCGCGTGCAGCAGGTGGCAGAGGAGGCGGTCGCGGCAGGGCGACGGGTCGCGTTCCTCGGCCGCTCGATGGTCCACAACACCGCGCTCGCTCGCGAGATGGGGCTGCTCGACCTTCCCGTCGACCGCGTCATCGACATCGAAGACGCGGCGCGCTACGAGCCGGGCGAGATCTGCGTGATCTGCACCGGATCGCAGGGCGAGCCCATGAGCGCGCTGTCGTTGATGGCCGCGCATGAGCACAAGCACGTGAAGATCAGCTCCGACGACGTCGTCGTGATCTCGGCCCACGCGATCCCCGGCAACGAGTCGAGCGTCGGGCGAGTCATCGACTCGCTGCACCGCGCCGGCGCCGAGGTGCTCCACGGTGGGGACGCGTCGGTGCACGTGTCGGGCCACGCGTCGCAAGAAGAGCTGAAGTACATGCTCGACATCGTGCAGCCGGAGTGGTTCGTCCCGGTGCACGGCGAGTACCGACACATGGTCCACCACATGCGACTTGCGCTGCAGATGGGTGTTCCAGAGGACCGGATCTTCGTCTGCGAGGACGGCGATGCCGTCACGATCGACGAGAACGGCGCCGACGTGGAACGCCGCGCCGTGCCCGCCGGCTACCAGTACGTCGACGGCAACAGCAGCGACGTCGGCCACGAGGTCCTCCGCGACCGGCGGACGCTGGCTGAAGAAGGCTTCGTCGTCGTGATCGTCACGGTCGACGCGGCCACCGGCGAGGTGGTCACCGGGCCCGAGATCGTGACACGCGGCTGGATCCACGCCGACGAAGCCGAGGAGCTGCTCGACGACGCGCGTGCCGCGGTGATGGCGTCGCTCGCCGAAGCCGCAGCCGAGGGTGCGACCGACTTCGAGACGCTGCGACGCCACACCCGACGCGCCGTTGGACGCTTGATCAATCAACGCACGCGGCGCCGGCCGGCGATCATCCCGGTCGTGATGGAAGTGTGAGCGAGCCGTGATCCGCGACTGGTCGAACTTCATCGGCGGGCGCACGGCAGTGGTCACCGGATCGGGTGCGGGGGTGGGTCGCGCGATCGCGATGCACATGGCCCGGGCGGGTGCCGAGGTGTGGATCAACGACCTCGACCTCGGGCGCGCGGAGTCGGTCTGCGCCGAGATCGCCGCGGAGAGCGGGGTGGCCCGCCCCGTCGTGGCCGACGTGTGTGATCCTTCCTCGGTGCAGGACCTCGTGGCTGCCACGGGACCCGTCGACATCCTCGTCAACAACGCGGGAAGCGGTGTCCGGGCGTTCAGCGAAGGCGGTGCGCGCCTGGCGACGTTCGCCGAGGCGTCCCCGAGCGAGTGGGAGCCGGTGATGCGGGTGAACCTCACCGGCGTGCTGCACGTCACGCACGCCTACTTGCCCGCGATGCTCGAGCAGAAGTGGGGGCGCATCCTCACGATCGTGTCCGACGCCGGCCGCAAGGGGGAGCGTCTCCAGGTCGTGTACGGCGCGGCGAAGGCGGCCGCGATGGGCTTCGCGCGCGGGCTCGCTGCCGAGGTCGGCCGCGACGGTGTCACGGTGAACTGCATCGCCCTCGGCTCGATGGTGCACGGCGCGATGGCGGATGCCGCCGAGGCTGATCCGTCCTTCGAGGCCAAGATGGCCCGGCCCTACCCGGTCGGTCGCCTCGGCCGGGTCGACGACCCCGCGCCGCTCGCCGTGCTGCTGTGCAGCGATGCCGCGGAGTGGATCACCGGCCAGGTGTACCCCGTCGACGGGGGATACGCCCCGGCCCTCTGAGCCGGGCGCGCCGAGCTGGCCCGCTGAAGTCGGCATGGAGACGGCAACCCGGCGAGATCGACGGCTTCTCGGCACGCTGGATGTTGCTGGGCAACGCCGAACGTGCCGAGAATGAATCGCCCTGGTATCCGGCTGTGGCGTGTGTGGCCAGTGTTACCGTTGCTCGATGGCCACTCGTACGTCGACGCGTCGCGCT
>JANOWV010000444.1:0-7404 GCA_031418075.1 Actinomycetes bacterium | reverse complement strand
CTCGGAGCGAACGAGCACCCTTGACGCGCCACCAGGCGAGGTCGGGATCGGGATCACGCGACGCGGTAGCCAGGAGCACCTCGCACTCCGCGGTCGCCCAGTCCTCGCGCCCCAAGGCCCGGGTCCGCTCGGTGATCGCGTCGGCGAGCTCGAGCAGGTAGGCAACGTCCGACGCGGCGTAGCGCTGCGCGGAGTCCGGGAGCGGGCGACGGGCCCAGTCCGTGAGCTGGTCGCCCTTGTCGATGGTGGCACCCAGGATCGACTGGATGAGCGAGACGAGAGATGGCTGGCCGATGCCGATGAAACCGGCCGCCAGCTGGGTATCGAAGAGATGCTGTGGGCGTGCACCGCATGCCCGCTCGATGATCGGCAGGTCGGCACTGCCGGCGTGCGTGATCATCGTCGCCGGGGACGCCAGCAGGCCGGCGAGCGCCTGGGCATCGCACGCGAGCGGATCGATCAGCGCGATCTGGCCGGGCCAGGCCAGCTGCACCAGACACAGGCGCGGCCAGTAGGTGCGCTCGGCGACGAACTCGGTGTCGAGCCCGTAGCGCGGCTGGTCCGACACCTCACGGACGATCTCCGAGAGATCGGCGTCGGTCGCGATCCAGCGCGTCGTCGAAGCCGAGGTGCTCACCGCCGCACCCTATGCCGCCCGACGCGGGACGCCGTGCCCGACGCCTCCAGGAGATCGGACGGCCTCTAGGGTGCGCGCGTGCCTCCGGTGATCGAGCTCGACCACATCTCCAAGCGCTTCGGTCGGGTCCTCGCCGTCGACGACCTCTCGTTCACCGTCGAGCAAGGCCAGGTGTGCGGGCTCCTCGGTCCCAACGGCGCCGGGAAGACGACCTCGCTGCGGATGCTCGTCGGGCTCGTGCACCCGAGCGCCGGATCGCTCCGCCTTCTGGACGCCCCAGTGCGACCCGGGGTGTCGACGCTCGCGCGTGTCGGGACGATGATCGAGCACGCGGCCTTCGTCCCTTACCTCTCGGGGTTGACCAACCTCCGCCTCTACTGGGAAGCGGGCGGGGCGCGGTTCGCCGACGCCGCCCTCGATGATGCACTCGCAGTGGCCGATCTCGGCGATGCCGTCCACCGCAAGGTCAAGACGTACTCCCAGGGGATGCGCCAGCGGCTCGGCATCGCTCGCACGCTGCTCGGGCGTCCCGATGTGCTCGTGCTCGACGAGCCGACCAACGGGCTCGACCCCGGCGAGATGCGCGAGGTGCGCGAGCTGCTCCGCCGCTATGCGGAGTCGGGTGCGACGGTCTTGCTCTCGAGCCACCTCCTCAGCGAGATCGAGCAGGTGTGCAGCCACGTCGTGGTGATGGAGCGCGGCCGGCTCGTGACCGCCGGGACGGTGCGCGACCTCACGGCTGCCGTGGGCACGGTCTACGTCGAGGTCGACGGCGACGTCGTCGCGGCGAGGTCGACCCTGGAATCGCTGCCCGGCGTCGGCGTCGTGCACGACGAAGCGCCCGGGCTGCTCGTCGAGCTGGGAACGGTGCGCCGGGCCGATCTCGTGGCCGCGCTGGTCCACGCTGGGATCGGGGTCGAGACCGTGGTCTCGCGTCGACGGCTCGAGGACGCATTCCTCGGACTCCTCCACGAGGAGACCTGATGCTCGCCCTCGTGCGCACCGAGCTCTCGAAGCAGCTTCGTCGTCCCCGGACGTGGGTTGCCCTCGGCGCCTGCGCCCTGATCCCGATCATCGTGGCGGTCGCGTTGAAGGCGAGCCCTCCGACCGCCCAGGAACACGGCGAGAACCCCTTCTTCCTGCTTTCGGTGAACACGGGTCTGCTGGTCCCGGGTGCCGCCCTCCGGGTGATGAGCCGCTTGTTCCTCATCGTCGTCGTCGCGCTCTTCGCGGGCGATGCCGTGGCAGGCGAGGCGTCGTCAGGGAACCTCCGTGCCGTCCTCGTGCGTCCCGTGGGACGGGGAAGGCTCCTCGCCGCCAAGCTGTGCACCGCGGTCACGCTGTCGATCGCCGCCACCGTCACCGTCGCGGTCGCCGGTCTGGCGGCAGGTGTGGTCGCGTTCGGCTTCCACCCACTCGACGTGCTCGGGTTCCATCGCAGTGAAGGTCAGCTCCTCCTCGCGCTCGCGGGCGGCGTCGGATACGTGGCGTGGAGCCTGATGGGGATCATCGTGTTCGCGTTCATGATCTCGACGATGACCGACTCTTCGGCAGGCGCCACCCTCGCGGCGGTCGGGCTGTATCTCACGTCACAGATCCTCGACGCGATCTCCGCACTCGGCTCCGTGCGCAACTACCTCCCGACGCACAAGCTCGACGCGTGGGATGGCTTGATCCTCGGTCGCTCCGTGGGCAGCGACATGTGGCAGGGCGTCCTGCTCCAAGTGCCCTACATCGTGCTCGGCATCGCGTTCGCGTGGTGGTGGTTCCGCCGCAAGGACATCTTGTCCTGACTCGCTCGCGTCACGCGCCGAGCATCAAGAAGGTGCAGATCCGGGGCGGAGCGAGGTGAGGGGCCGTCCTTCGGTCCAGGCCGCGGGATCGCCGGGGCGCCAACGACCGCGGCCCTCGGTCGTGACCCGTGCCCGCGCCAGCTCCAGCGCGGCGCGCCCGGGAGGGACGCCCTGCTCACTCGCCAGCGCGAACACTCGCGTCATCGACTCCTGGATCTTCTCTGTGCGCGCCAGCGCACGATCGTGGTCATAGCCGACGAACTCTTCGGCAATGTTGATGATCCCACCCGCGTTCGCGACGAAGTCGGGGGCGTAGAGAACCCCGCGCGCGCGCAACCGATCGTCGATGCCCTCGTGGGCGAGCTGGTTGTTGGCCGCCCCGCACACCGACCGGCAGCGCAGCAGCTCGACCGCGGCATCGTCGAGCACTCCGCCGAGCGCGCACGGCGCGAGCACGTCGCACGCTTCCTCGAGGATCGTTGCCGCGCTCGCCACGGTCGCGCCGTGCGCGGCTGCGACTTCCGCCGCCCGCTTCTCGTTGGTGTCGGCGACGACGACCGACGCGCCGGACTCCGCGAGGAGCGCCACCAGCTTGCTGCCGACATGACCGGCGCCCTGTACGGCGACGCGGCGACCTTCGATGCGGTCGTCACCGTCGAGCTCCTGCAGCACGGCGCGGATCGCGGCGACGACCCCGAGCGCCGTCACCGGCGAAGGGTCGCCCGACCCGCCCTTCGCCGGGTCGACGCCCGTGACCCACGGGGTGACTTCGGCGATGAGGTCCATGTCGCGTTGGGTGGCGCCGACATCCTCGGCCGCGAGGTAGCGCCCGCCGAGCTCATCGATCGCCCGACCGAGTGCGTGGAGGAGCGCGGGCGCACGGGCGGCGTCCGGATCGTCGACCAGCACCACGACCTTCCCGCCGCCCTGGTCGAGACCGGCGGCGGCCGCCTTCCAGGTCATCGCCTCGGAGAGTCGCAGCACATCGCGCACTGCGTCGTCTTCCTGCGGGTAGTGCCAGAACCTGATCCCGCCGAGCGACGGACCGAGGGCGGTCGAGTGCACGGCGATGACCGCGCGCAACCCCGTAGGCGCATCGGCCACGAACACGATCTGCTCGTGACCGGAGCCCATCATCCACTTCGTGACGGGGATCACGGCAACGACGCTACGCGCAGTTCCAGGACTGCAGGACCTTCGTCTCGCGCTCGAACGCGAGGACGCTCAGCGTCCCGGTTCCGAGGTAGAGCCGCGCTCCTCCTCCGGAAGCCAGCCCGATCCACCGAGCCGCGAGGACCCGGAGCAGGTGACCATGCGCGACCAGCGCGACCGCGCCCTCCACTGCATCCGCGCGAGCGATGACCCGGTCTGCCCGCGCGCCAACCTGATCGGGAGACTCGCCGCTCGGAGCACCGTCGGCGAACACGGTCCAGTCCGGGCGGTCGCGTCGGATCTCGACTGTGGTCAGCCCCTCGTAGTCGCCGTAGTCCCACTCGCGCAGGTCGTCGTCGACCTGCGCGTCGGCGGCGAGACCGACGATCCGACAGGTCTCGCGCGCCCGTTCCAGCGGACTCATGAGGACGAGCGCGAACGCGCGGTCGGCAATGCGCAGGCGGAGCGCCTCGGCTTCGGCCCTTCCCCTCGCGATGAGCGGAAGGTCAGTGCGCCCGGTGTGCCGACCGTTCTCGCTCCACTCGGTCGCACCGTGTCGCACCAGGACGATCTCGGAAGCCACCCGGGTACGATGACAGACACGCGCGCTCGACGCGCCACACGGGGAGCTCGGGGCAGCCGGGCTGAGAGGGTGACCGCGCCACGGCGGCGTCACCGACCCCTCGAACCTGCTCCGGGTAATGCCGGCGAAGGGAGGACGGCGATGGCCGATCAGGCACCCCGACGGGCATTGGTCTTCTGTGGCGGCGACCCCCCGCCCCGATCGGTGGCCAGGGTCCTGCCCGCCGACGCGGTCACGATCGGTGCGGACTCCGGGGTCGAACACGCACATCGCCTCGGTCGGAGGGTCGACATCGCCGTCGGCGACTTCGATTCGATCGATCCGGCGGCGCTCGCCGACGTGGAAGCCGCGGGCGCCACGATCCTGCGTCACCCGCCCGACAAGGACGCCACCGACCTCGAGCTCGCACTCGACACGGCCATGATGCTCGGCATCGACATGGTCACCGTCGTTGGCGGTCACGGAGGTCGCGTCGACCATTTCCTGGCCAACTGCCTCCTGCTCGCCTCGGATCGGTACGCGACCCTCGACGTCGACGCGTTCCTCGACACCGCACACACCGTCGTCGTCCGACACTCCGCGCGCCTCCACGGGAACGACGGCGATCTCGTGACACTCCTGGCGGTCGGTGGCCCCGCGGACGGGGTGTGCACGACCGGGCTGCGCTTCGCGCTCGACGACGCCGTGCTGCTGCCGAGCTCCACACTCGGGGTCAGCAACATCATGGTCGGGGATTCGGCGACCGTCACCGTCGCGCGTGGCGTGGTGCTGGCTATCCGACCCCATGCGCTCACGCCCGACGACCCCGGTTCGCCCCCCGCGTCGCCGGCCGGGTCAGCGGCCGGTTCAGCGGGGGGACGCTGACATGCGCAGGTTCTCGCTCGCCCTCGCGCTCAGCGTCGCGGTCGGCATCGCGCTCGGCCCCGCGGCGCCCGCACAGGACACCACCACGATCACGGTGGTCACCCACGACTCGTTCGCACTCTCGAAGCAGGTGCTGCGATCCTTCGAACGAACGTCGGGGATCAACGTACGGATCCTCCGTTCTGGGGATGCGGGCGAGGCGGTGAACTCGGCGATCCTCACGAAGGACCATCCCCTCGGCGACGTCCTCTACGGCGTCGATACCACATTCCTCAGCCGGGCACTGGGCGCCGGGATCTTCGAGACGTACCGGCCCGACGCGCTCGCTGCCGTCGACCCCGAGCTCGTCACCGGAACCCAGGGCAGAGTCACGCCGGTCGACCGCGGCGACGTGTGCATCAATGTCGACAACGCGTGGTTCGCCGATCGGTCGCTCGCGGTACCGACGAGCATCGACGACCTCACCAAGCCGAAGTACCGCAGCCTCCTTGTCGTCGAGAACCCCGCGACGTCATCGCCGGGACTCGCGTTCTTGCTCACGACGGTCGACCGATACGGCTCGGGGTGGCGCGACTACTGGCAGCGTCTGCGCGACAACGACGTGGAGGTGGTGAACGGCTGGGAGACCGCCTACAACGGGTCGTTCTCCGCCGGGGGTGGCGGCGGCGACCGACCACTCGTGGTGTCGTACGCGTCGAGTCCGGCGGCCGCCGTGTTCTACGCCGAGCCGGACCCGACGGGTGCGACGCCCGAGCGCGCGCCGGTCGGCACCATCCTCGACGGCTGCTTCCGCCAGGTCGAGTACGTCGGGGTCCTGCGCGGCACCGAGCACGAACGGGCGGCGCGTCGGTTCGTCGACTTCATGCTGAGCCGCCGGGTCCAGGAGGACATCCCGTTGCAGATGTTCGTCTTCCCCGCCCGCGGCGACGCCCACCTCCCGGACGTGTTCCGGAAGTTCGCCGAGATCCCGGCGCACCCGGCGACCGTCGCCCCGAAGCGGATCGAACAGCACCGGGAGCGCTGGATCGACGCGTGGACCGACGTCGTGCTGCGATGACCAAGGCCCGCCATTCGGGCCCCCGCCAATCGGGGCCCCCGCCGTGACCGGGCGGCGCATCGCATTCGTCGTGCCCCTGGCGTTCCTCGGCGTCTTCTTCGCGTACCCCGTGGCCACGATCCTCGGCCGCGGCCTGTGGCCCGGAGGCTCACTCGACCTCGGCCCTCTCGCGTCCGTGTGGACCGACGGATCGCTGCGGTCGGTGGCGTGGTTCACGCTCTGGCAAGCCGCACTCAGCACGGGACTCACGCTCGCGCTGGGCATCCCCGGGGCCTACGTCCTGTCGCGGCTCGAGTTCCCGGGTCGCACGGTGATCCGGACGCTGGTGACCGTGCCGTTCGTGCTGCCGACCGTCGTCGTGGGCTCGGCCTTCCTCGGTCTCGGGGTCGAGCCCTCGGTGGGCGCGATCCTGCTCGCACACGTCTTCTTCAACTACGCGGTGGTCGTGCGCACGGTCGGCGCACTGTGGTCCAACCTCGACCCGCACCAGGAGGACGCGGCTCGCGTGCTCGGCGCCTCCCGCTTCCGGGCGCTCGTGGCGGTCACGTTGCCGGCACTACGACCGGCGATCCTCGCCGCGACCGCGATCACCTTCCTCTTCACCTTCACGTCGTTCGGGGTGATCCTCGTCCTCGGTCCACCCACGCGCGCCACGATCGAGACCGAGATCTACCGACAGACCGCACAGCTCCTCGACCTGCGGACCGCGGCGGCGCTGTCGGTCACCCAGCTGCTCGTGATCGTCGTCCTCCTCCTCGTGATCGCCCGCCTCACGGGTCGAAGGGGAACTGCGCTCGCGCTGCGCGCCGGACGCACTACCGCACGGCGGGTCCGGGGCATGGGAGATCGCGCGCTGCTCGTCGGCAACCTCGCGATCATGGGGCTGCTGCTCGGCGTCCCGATCGCCGTCCTCGCCGCGCGGTCGTTCGACACGCCGTCGGGGTTCGGACTCGACTTCTACCGGTCGCTCGGCACCTTGCGCGCCGACAGCGTCGCGTTCGTCCCCCCGGTGGATGCGATCGTGAACTCATTGCTCTTCGCGGCGGCCGCGACGGGCATCGCCGTCGTCGTCGGGGGGATGGCGTCGTTCGCGATCGCGCGATCGGGCCGCGGCGGACTGCTCGACGCGACGCTGGCCTTGCCGCTCGGCGTGTCCGCGGTGACGGTCGGCTTCGGGTTCCTCGTCGCCCTCGATGCTCCCCCGCTCGACCTCCGCGAGTCCTGGATCCTCGTGCCCATCGCGCACTCCCTCATCGCGATCCCCTTCGTGGTCCGCGTCACGACGCCCGTCCTGCGGTCCGTGGATCCACGGCTGCGC
>JANOWV010000443.1:0-3066 GCA_031418075.1 Actinomycetes bacterium | reverse complement strand
GCGAGCTCTCCCACCGGCAGGCGATCGCGCTCGGCTACGCGTTCGTCGGGCTCGGCACCGACCAGGCATCGATCGCCGAGGGTCAGGCGATGTTCGAGTCGGGCAAGCGGATCGACTGGAAGCTGCGGTAGTGGCGTCGCGGCCTCGCGTCGTGATCGTCGGCGCCGCGCTCTCCGACTGCGGTCGCGTCGACACCAAGACGGCGTTCGAGCTTCACTTCCAGGCGACGAGCCGGGCGCTCAGCGACGCCGGCCTCACCAAGGACGACATCGACGGCTTCGCGTCGTGCGGTACCGGGCTGCTCTCGCCGATCGAGGTCGCCGAGTACTGCGGTCTCCGCCCGGACTGGATCGACAGCACCTCCGTCGGCGGCAGCTCGTGGGAATTCATGGTCGAGCACGCTGTGGCCGCGATTCAGGCCGGCCACGCCGAGGTCATCGTCCTCGTCTATGGGTCCACGGCTCGGGCCGATCTCAAGCGCGGCACTCGGCGCACCTCGAACCTCTCCTTCGGTGCGCACGGGCCGACCCAATTCGACGCCCCCTTCGGCCACACGCTCATCGCGAAGTACGCGATGGCGGCACGGCGTCACATGCACGAGTTCGGCACCACCATCGAGCAGCTCGCCGAGATCGCGGTGTCCACCCGTTTCAACGCATCGCACAACCCCGATGCGTTCTACCGCGACTCGATCACCATCGACGACGTGCAGTCGTCGCGGATGATGGCCGACCCACTCACCAAGCTGCACTGCTGCATCCGCTCAGACGGCGGCGGTGCGGTTGTGCTCGCCTCCGAGGCGAGAGCACGCGACCTCGCGAAGCGACCGGTGTGGGTGCTCGGCACCGGTGAGGCCATCTCTCACACGACCATGAGCGAGTGGCCGGACTTCACCGAGTCGCCGGCGCTGCGTTCGGGGCGCCAGGCGTTCGGACGCGCGGGCGTCTCACCTTCGGACATCGACTGCGCGCAGATCTACGACGCGTTCACCCCGATGGTCCTGCTGTCGCTCGAGGCCCTCGGGTTCTGCGGGAAGGGCGAGGGTGGTGCGTTCGTCGAGGGCGGCACCCTCCGGCTCGGCGGCGCACTCCCGACGAACACCGATGGTGGCGGCCTGTCGTCGTGTCATCCCGGCATGCGGGGCATGTTCCTGCTCGTGGAGGCGGTCCGCCAGCTACGCGGCGAGGCAGATGGCCGCCAGGTCCCCGATGCTGAGCTCTGCTGCGTGAACGGCACGGGTGGCTGGTTCTCATCCGCATCGACGACGATCCTCGGCGTCGACTGACGCCGTCATCGCACGTCCGAGCACTCCGTGTCGGCTCCGGACACGGCCCAGCCGCGACGCCAAGCGAACGCTCAGGGTCCGTTGAAGAACCCGCGGTGCACGATGGTCGTCATCGTGTCGAGGAGCGTCTCGTCATCCTCCACGATGCGTCTGGACGCGACTCCGTAGCAGACGCGTTCGAGCATGGCCATGAGCGCACCGACGGCGGCGGCCTCGTTTGCAACGACAGCGACTTTCGCATCTCGCATGCGTCGACCGAGCTGGTCACCGATTGCGGTGAACGCCTTCACACCGAGCCGGTCGACCTCGCGGTCCCCGACCTGATCCTCCATCCAGGCGCGGATGACCGGGCCGTAGCGCCGGTAGGTCGCCAGGAACCGCTCGAGGAACGAGCGGAGCTCGACGCGTCCCGCGGCGTCCGGAGTGATGGCGCCGATCGCGTCGGCAAGATCGGTGAGCTCGTGTGCGCAGTCGACGGCGAGCGCGCGCAACAGGTCTTCCTTGTTCGTGAAGTACAGATAGAAGGTCCCGTGCGAGGTCCGTGCCGCGCGGACGATGTCGTCGACACGCGCGGCGTGGTAGCCGCGACGAGCGAAGACCCGCAGCCCCGCGTCGAGGAGTCGCTGCATCGTCCGTCGGCCCTGGGCGCGCAGCTCGCGGCCCTGCGCCGGCGTCCCGGACGTCGCGGCACGTGCTCGGTCAGGTCCGCGGGCCTCCGACTTGTACGATTCCGCCACGACACCCCCGCGTGCACACTGTCCGCACGAAGCCCGAAGAGGCACTCCATGCTCGGTGCAACCCTACGCGAGGCCGCCCGGCGCTTCGACGACTCGCCGGCGTACGTCGCCCCCGGCGGATGGCCGCTCTCGTACACCTACCTCGATCGAGCCAGCGACGAGGCCGCCGCGGGCCTCCTGCAACGGGGTGTCGGCCTCGGCGATGTCGTCGCCCTCGTCCTCCCTCCGGGACCCGAGTATCTCGTCGCCTACCTGGCCGCCGCCAAGATCGGTGCGATCACGGCCGGCGTGAACGACCGGCTCACCGCCGCGGAGCAGCGCGCAGTCCTCGACCTCGCCGGGCCGCGCCTCGTGCTCGCCGCGGCGGGCGCCGCACCCACGCGCTATGACGGCATGGAGATCCTCCGAGCCGACTCCGCCGACGACGTGCTCCGCGCCCTGCGGGAGAGCGGGACACCACCACCCCTCGAGGCCGACCCCGAGCGCCCCGTTGCGATCATCTTCACCTCCGGAACGACCGGGACACCCAAGGGTGCGATCTACTGCAATCGACAGCTGTCGTTCATCACGAGCATCGATGTCGGTTCGACCTGGGGCGCCGGTGGTCGCGGCTTCACCGGTACCTCGTTCGCGCATCTCGGGTTCATGACGAAGCTCCCGGGGAACCTCCAACGGGGCGGTACCACCTTCATCATGGAGCGGTGGCGGGCCCGCGCGTCCCTGGAGCTGCTGGAACGGGAGCGCATGCAGTCGGTCGCCGGCGTCCCCACCCAGCTCGCGCTCATGCTGCGGGAGGCCGACTTCGATGACTTCGACCTGTCCAGCGTCGGCGCGATCGTCGTCGGCGGTGGACCGGTCACTCCGGGGCTCGCGCAGGAGGCGAGAACCCGGTTCGACGCCAAGCTGGCCACTCGGTACTCATGCACCGAAGCGGGCATCGGCCTGGGCACCGGGTTCGACGATCCCGAAGAGGATGCAGTGGTCAGTGTCGGGCGCCCCCACGCCGCGGTCGAGCTCGCGGTGCTCGATGACGACGATCGCCCA
>JANOWV010000442.1:0-4116 GCA_031418075.1 Actinomycetes bacterium | reverse complement strand
CCGCGTGCATCGTGGTGCTGCACCCGATAGCCGATGAACACGCTGAGGGATCCGTCGTCGCGGATCAACGGGATCTCCGCCCGGCTCTCCCGGGCGGCCAGGAGCAACAGCTCGATCAAGGTCGCGTCGTAGCCGAGCTTCGTGCACGCGGCGACAAGGAACGTCTCGTACGCGCTCCGGTGCGAGAAGCCCTTGCTCGGGTGCTTCGCTTCCATCGACCGAAACCTCTCTTGGCGTCCCATCACAGCGGTGCGATGCTGTCCGCGTCGCAGTCTGCACCCCCGCCGGACCCTACGGTGATCGGATGCATCGGAACCCGCGGTTCGGCGGCACCGTCGACCCCGCCTTCGACGCGGTTGCCGAGGCGTTTCGCGCCAACTTCTCCGTCGAGGACTCCGACCTCGGTGCGTCGCTGTGCGTGATCGCCGGTCGACGCGTCGTCGTCGATATCTGGGGCGGATGGGCCGACGCGGCGCGGTCGGCTCCTTGGGAAGAGGACACCCTCGTCGACGCGTACTCGGTGATGAAGCCGGTCGCGGCGGTACTCGCGCTCATGCTCGTCGAGTCCGGGTCCCTGTCGCTCGACGGGTCGCTCGGCACCGTGTGGCCCGAGCTCGCGTGGGGAGCGAAGGCCGATCTGACTCTTCGCGACATGCTGTCGCACCGGGCCGGGCTCCCCGCCGTCCGCGCGACCCTCGAGCCCGACGCGATGTACGACTGGGAACGGATGTGCGCGGCGCTCGCCGCGTCGGATCCGTGGTGGCAACCGGGGACCGCGCACGGCTATCACGTCAACACGTTCGGGTTCCTGGCGGGCGAGCCGGTGTGTCGGGTGACGGGGATGCCGTTCGGTACGGCGCTCCTGGAGCAGATCGCGGGGCCACGTGGGCTCGACCTGCACGTCGGCGTCGCCGACGCAGATCTCGACCGCATCGCCGACATCGACACGGCCCCGGTGCCTGTTGACCGGCCGGATGGTGACGACGAGCCCGTACCGGATCGTGCGCTCCCCGAACCCGAAGACGAGCACGCATGGATGCTGCTCCACACCTACTTCAACCCACCGGGGCTCTCGGGAGTCGGTGTGATGAACACGACGCCGTGGCGCCAGGCGGCGATCCCGTCGACCAACGGTCACGCCACTGCCCGTGCTGTCGCAGCGTTCTACGACCTGCTGCTCCCGGGCGCACACGAACGTCTTCTCGGCGCGACGTTGCTCGACGAGGCGACCACGACCCACTCCGAGGGCGACGATCTGATCCTCGGGCGCTCGACCCGGTTCGGCCTGGGGTTTGCCCTCCCCCAGGAGGGCCGCCCGATCGGCGTCTCATCGGCCTCGTTCGGCCACTACGGATACGGCGGCTCGCTGGGGTTCGCCGACCCGGATGCCGACGTGGCGGCCGCCTACCTCATCAACCGGCCCGGCGATCGCTGGCAGAACCCCCGGACGATTCGGGTCGTCGACGCCATCCGCGGCGCCCTCTGATCTACGCTGGGGGGATTCAGGCGCTGAGGCGCGGGATTCAAGTAGGGGTTGGGCATGCGGGTATCGCGATCGTTGGCCGTGGCGTTGGTGCTGTTCGGGTTCGTCCTGGGCGGCGCGGTGCTGGTGTTCGCCGACCCCGGCTCCGACTCGCCCGTGTCGACCGCCGGAGCCGCCACATCATCCACCGGGGCCACGAGCGGCGACGCCCATGGCGACCACGGTGGCGGCACCGTCACCGGACTGACGGGCGACACGCCCTGCGAGCTGTCGGGGCCGCCTGCCTCGGAGGGAACCCTTCAGAAGGGTGAGGGCCACAACGAGCGCGGTCCGTCACCCCAAGAGCCGCTCACCGAGGCTGAGCGCGTCTCACTCGTAGAGCAGCAGAGCCAGGCGCGCGCCGTCGCCGTCGAGTTCCCGACAGTCGCGGCGGCTGAGGCCGGTGGTTACCGGCAGTCCACCGTGTTCGTGCCGTGCATCGGCGCCCACTACACGAACAGCCGGTACGCCGGCGGTTTCGACCCCGCGCATCCGTCGGAGTTGCTCTTCGACGGCACCGCACCCGAATCGAAGATCGTCGGCTTGAGCTACCTCGTGTTCAGCCCGGCCGGCGCACCCGAGGGCTTCGCCGGTCCGAACGACTTCTGGCACACCCACAGCTCGAACGGTGGCCTTTGCATCAAGGGTGGGATCGTCGTCGGAGCCGAGAACGTCTCCGTGGAGGAGTGCGCCGCACGCGGCGGCAACAAGGTCGGCCTCAAGGGTGTGTACATGGTGCACAACTGGGTCGTGCCCGGCTGGGAGTGCTCGTGGGGCGTGTTCGCGGGCGAGTGCCCGGAGCTCGGCGGCACTGCCGGAAAGAACGCCTTCTCCTGATCGGCGCCTCGGCCGGTCCGTTCGTCAGGACCCCGGTCGGGGAGCGCGTCGCGTCGCCGGTGCGGGTGGCTGCGTAGGCACGCCGTCGCGCTGCGGCACCAGCTCGAGGATGCGGGGCACGAGCCACTGGGCGGCGAGGTCGGCGGCCTCCGGCGTGAGGTGGACGCCGTCGCTGCGGGCCTGAATGCCCTGCACGTTCTCGGACCAATGGCCATTGGGGTCGAGATAGGCATTGAGGTCGAGGAGCGTCCGATGGGCGGGGTCGACCGCCGCGACCTCGGTGACCGCGCGGTTCCACGCGTCGATCCAGGAATCGTTGAACCCTGATCTCGCCAGGTCGATCTGCAGCGGCCAGCCCAACTTCCCGTACAGCCCGGTGAGCAGCACGACCTTCGAGCCACCGGCCTCGATCTCGGACACCGCGTGCTCGAGCGTGGCTCGGCGCAGGGCCGCACCATCGGGGGTGTCGTAGTAGATCACCCGGCTGCCGATCCGGCGGTCGTAGGTCTCCTGCGCGCCGAGCATGACGACGACGACGTCCGGCTTCCACAGCTCGACCTGGTCGGGCCACCGGGTCCGCCAGGTCGGCTCGCACTTCGAGTACGGGCCGACCCACTGGCTGGCGACGAGCCGTTCGCCTTCCTCGGTCGCGAGCCCGCACCCAGGGATCGCTGCGTTCCAGAATTGGAACCCTTGGACGGCGGCCTGGTGCTCGAGCCCGGGCGCGAGACTGTTCGCGACCGAGTCGCCGACGAGCAGGATCCGTGGCGGAGCGCTCGCGACGTCGGTGGTCGACGGCTTGCTCGACGGGGGCACGAGATCCGTCGCGGAAACTTCGGTCGGGGGCGGGACTGCCCCGGCGGTGCTCACGATGAGCGCGGCGACCAGCACCGCGACCGACGCCGGCGCGGCGATCCGCACTCGGATGCGGCGCCAGGAGCCGGTACGGATCGGCTGCTCGACCAGGTAGTAGGACGCGGTCGCGACGGCAAAGGTCGCGCCGATCCGGAGCGCGAAGAGGGAGGCTCCGTCGACGTTCACCCGTGTGGGGCTCAGGTAGACGTAGATCGGCCAGTGCCAGAGGTAGAGGCCGTAGGAGATCGCGCCGATCCACCGCAACGGCCGGAGTGAGAGCACCCGCCCGAGGAGCCCGGGCTGCTCGTGGGACGAGTCGGCGATCACCACGGCCACGAGCACCGCGGCGGCGAGCAGGCCGCCGTTGTAGAGCCAGTCGGACCGGTCCGGCGTCGTCGCCCACCAAAAACCGAGCACGCCTGCCGCGGCGAGCGCCGCGACATGGAGCACCGTGCGCTCGCGTGCGGTCTGCCCGAAGGGACGCCAGGCTACGAGCATGGCGAGCAACGCACCGACGAGGAGCGACGTCGCCCGAGTGTCCGTGCCGTAGTACACGCGTGACGGATCGGAGCCGGAGGTGTGCAACGCGATCATCAGCCCCAGCGACGTGAGCGCGAGCGCGCTCGTCATCAGGACGAGCTTGCGGGTCGAACCCTTGCCCCAGCGGAGGAACCCGAACACGAGCAACGGCCAGAGGAGATAGAACTGCTCCTCGATCGCGAGCGACCACATGTGGCGTAGCGGCGACGGTGCCGCGAACTGCTCGAAGTACGACTGGTGCGAGAAGACGAAGCGCCAGTTCGCGACGTAGAACAGCGAACCGAGCCCATCGGCGCGGATCCGGTCGAGCTCGGTCGGGGCTGCGACCGTGGCCGCGTACACGACCACCGCGCCCAGCACGA
>JANOWV010000441.1:0-6667 GCA_031418075.1 Actinomycetes bacterium | reverse complement strand
GGAGCGTTGCGACGCCAGGATCCAGAACTTCAAGGACGGCACCGATGCCTTCCTCCAGACCGACGTCGAGTTCCCGGTCGGCTGGTCGCAGAACGCGACGAACATCGTCGCCCAGAAGTACTTCCGCGGCACGCTCGGCACCGACGAGCGCGAGACGTCGCTCAAGCAGGTGATCGACCGCGTCACCGACACGATCACCGCGTGGGGCGTGCAGGACGGCTACTTCGTCGACGAGCAGGAGGGCGCAGCGTTCCGCAACGAGCTGAAGTACGTGCTGCTCCATCAGCGCGCCGCGTTCAACTCGCCGGTGTGGTTCAACATCGGCGTGCAGGGAGTGCCGAAGCAGGCATCGGCGTGCTTCATCCTCGCCGTCGAGGACACCATGGACGGCATCCTCAACTGGTACCGGGAAGAGGGCACGATCTTCAAGGGCGGATCGGGGTCGGGGATCAACCTCTCCAACATCCGCTCGTCGCGTGAGCACCTCGCGGGCGGCGGCACCGCGAGCGGTCCGGTGAGCTTCATGCGCGGCGCCGATGCCTCGGCGGGCACGATCAAGAGCGGCGGCAAGACGCGCCGCGCCGCGAAGATGGTCATCCTCAACGTCGACCACCCCGACATCGAAGAGTTCATCTGGTGCAAGGCCCGTGAGGAGCGCAAGGCCCGCGTGCTCAAGGACGCCGGCTTCGACATGGACCTCGACGGCATCGACTCGCACTCCATCCAGTACCAGAACGCGAACAACTCGGTGCGCGTCACCGACGAATTCATGAACGCCGTCGTCGAAGACATCGACTGGGATCTCAAGTCAGTGAAGAGCGACGAGGCCCTCACGACCGTTCGCGCACGCGAGCTCATGCGGGCGATCGCCGACGCGGCGTGGGAGTGCGCCGACCCGGGGATGCAGTACGACACCACGATCAACGCATGGCACACCGCCTCCAACACGGGACGCATCAACGCATCGAACCCGTGCTCGGAGTACATGCACCTCGACAACTCCGCGTGCAACCTGTCGAGCATCAACCTGCTCGAGTACCTCAACAACGACGGCTCGTTCGACATCGAGGGCTTCGAGCACACCGTCGAGGTGATGTTCACCGCGCAGGAGATCCTCGTCGGAAACGCCGACTACCCGACCGAGGCGATCGGCGACAACAGCCGCAAGTTCCGCCAGCTCGGTCTCGGCTACGCGAACCTCGGTGCGCTGCTCATGGCGCAGGGACTCGCCTACGACTCCGACGAGGGCCGCGCCTGGGCAGGCGCGATCACCGCGCTCATGACCGGGCACGCGTACGCCACGAGCGCCCGCACCGCGGGCCGGATGGGTCCGTTCGCCGGCTTCGCCGAGAACGCCGAGCCGATGCTCGAGGTGCTGCGCAAGCACCGCCGGGAGACGGCGAGCATCGACGAGGACCTCGTTCCCGTCGAGCTGCTCAGTGCGGCCCAGCGGGCCTGGGACGAGGCCGTAGAGGTCGGCGAGGTGCACGGCGTGCGCAACTCGCAGGCCACCGTGCTGGCACCGACCGGCACGATCGGCCTGATGATGGACTGCGACACCACCGGCATCGAGCCGGACCTCGCGCTCACGAAGGCGAAGAAGCTCGTGGGCGGGGGGACGATGCTGATCGTCAACCAGACGATCCCGCGTGCGCTGCGCAAGCTCGGGTACTCACACGAGCAAGCCGACGCGATCGTCGCCCACATCAACGAGCACAAGACCATCTTCGGTGCACCGCACTTCAAGGCCGAGCACCTCCCGGTCTTCGCGTGCTCCATGGGCGACAACACGATCCACTACATGGGCCACGTGAAGATGATGGCGGCGGTGCAACCGTTCATCTCAGGAGCCATATCGAAGACTGTGAACATGCCGGAAGAGGCGACGGTCGAGGATGTCGAGGAGCAGTACCTCGAGGGTTGGCGTCTCGGCCTGAAGGCTGTCGCCATCTACCGCGACAACTGCAAGGTGGGCCAGCCGCTCTCCTCCCAGAAGAAGGCGGGCGCCGCGGCCGACGTCTCCAGCGCGGTCGTCGATGCCCACACCCAGCAGGTGGAGCGCATCGTCGAGACGGTGATCGTGCAGCAGCCCGTCCGCCAGAAGCTCGGCCGGGTCCGCACGTCGAAGACGTTCTCGTTCCGGGTCGCCGACTGCCACGGATACGCGACGGTCGGGGAGTTCGAGGACGGGCGTCCCGGCGAGGTGTTCCTGAAGGTCGCCAAGCAGGGTTCGACGCTCGCCGGGATCATGGACGCGTTCGCGATCGCGGTGAGCATGGGACTCCAGTACGGGGTGCCGTTGCGGGCGTTCGTGGAGAAGTTCACGAACATGCGCTTCGAGCCCGCCGGCATGACCGACGACCCGGACCTGCGGTTCGCGACGAGCCTCGTCGACTACATCTTCCGACGCCTCGCCGTGGAGTACATGGACCCGCAGGAGCGGGCTGACCTCGGCGTGCTCACGGTGCACGAGCGGTTGGAGCCCACCTTGCCCGGCGTGGAGGAGGCGACCACCCCGACGTCCAAGGGTCAGGACCTCCTACCGCCCGAGGATCGCGCGCCGTCCGACACGTTGTTCGCCGCACCGCCGGTCCCCGCGCCGGTGGCCGACACGCCGGCACCTCCGGAAGCGCCGCCTGCTCGCGCGATGGAGGCCGAGGTGGTGCTCTGCTACGTCTGCGGCGACATCATGCAGCGCGCGGGCTCGTGCCACGCGTGCCCGTCCTGCGGCGCCACGAGCGGCTGTTCGTAGTCCGTCGATGATGCGCGCGCGGCGCGGCCTGCGAACTGTGGGCCGCGTGCGCGCGCGGATCGCGCTCGTCGCGGTCCTCGCCGCGGGCGCGGGCGCATGCACGCCGCTCGCCGCACCGCCGGAATCGGGCGATGCGACGCCGACGACCGCAGCCACGGGTCCGTGCGCCGCAGGTCCTGTCGCAGCGCATGCCATCGCGAAGCTGCACGACTTCACCGGTTGGTTGGAGCGCGAGCACGTCGCCGGGGTGATCGGCGAGGTCGGGTGGCCGGGGAGTGGACCCGACCTGGCCTCGTGGAATGCAGTCGGGAGCCGCTGGTTCCAAGCCGCTGACGCGACGAACGTGGGTGCGCTGGTGTGGGCCACGGGCGAGTGGTGGCAGACCGCCTATCGGTTGTCGCCGTATGTCGCACCGAGTGACGGTGTCCCCGTGTCCCAGACACGGTCGAATGCGGCTGTTCTCGAGGCACATCTGAGTGTGGGCGGCGTGACCGGTCCGACGACCTGGCGGGGTGTCACCGTGGCCGGCGGTGAGTTCGGTGGGCCCGGGCCGCTGTCGTCACCGTCGTCGTTCTCCAACACGAACAACGGCGTCTACGACACGAACTACCACTTCGACCAGGCCGCGACCTACACGTACCTGGCGTCGCGCGGGATCCCGGTCGTGCGGATCCCGTTTCGCTGGGAGGTCGTCCAGCCGGTGCCGTTCCAAGCCCTGGATGCGATCGAAGTCGGGCGCGTGCGCGCCGCGGTCCAGCGTGCTGCGGCCGCGGGGCTCAGGGTCCTGCTCGACGTCCACAACTACGGCGCGTACTGGCTCGACCAGTCGGGTCAGGGAATCCGCAGAGCGCTCGGCTCCACCGAGCTCCCTGCGGGCGCACTGGCCGACCTCTGGGGCCGACTTGCCACCGCGTTCACCGCGGAGCCGGGCGTGCTCGGGTACGGGTTGATGAACGAGCCCATCGGGCTGCCCGGTGCGACGGAGCGCACGCAGGCGATGGTGTGGGAGGCGGCGTCGCAAGCGGCAGTCACCGCGATCCGAGCGCAGGACACCCACACCACGATCGTCGTGGGCGGGTACGGCTGGTCGGGGGCCGACGGGTGGTCGGTCCGTCATCCGCACGCCTGGATCACGGATCCCAACGACAACCTGCGTTACGAAGCACACGAGTACTTCGATGAAGACGGGTCGGGGAGCTACACCCAGTCGTACGCGACCGAGGTCGCGCATGCGGCCGCCTGGGCGACGACCACCTGCTGAAGCTCGCGGCGAGGCCCGTCGGGTCTGCCGGTGTTCGGTCGACGATGCAGGTTCGTCAGGCGACGGGGACGGGGCCGAGGCCCAGGCGGGCCCGTACCTCGGGGCGGCGCAGCGGCGGTACCGACTTCGGGGGTTGGCGGCGCGGCGGGAGATGGGTGAGCAGGCTCTTGGTGAGACCCGCGATCTGCTCGGCGACGGCGTCGAACTCCGTGATGATCGAGGCGTTCGGCTTGGCGATGCCCGTCACCTTGCGGACGAACTGCCGCGCCGCGGCTTCGATCTCTTCATCGGTCGCGGGAGGTTCGAGCCCGCGCAGCTCGGTGATGTTTCGGCACATGCGCCGAAGCCTACGCGGAACGTGACCAGGGGGTCTCGGGGCGATCTTGGGCCTCGCCGTCGATGCTGAGGTCGACGCGCTCGTCGTAGAAGCAGATCAGGTCCCGGATGCGCTCGGCGCCGTCGATCGGCTTCTCGTAGCTCCACGCCAGGTCGCGGTGCTCGGTGTCGCCGACCTTCAGTGTCCAGTACGACGCCTGGCCCTTGAACGGGCAGACCGTCTCGGTGGTGGTGGCGTCGAGGAGGTCCATCTGCACGTCGGCGCGGGGGAAGTAGTGGCGGACGGGGAGCCCCGTCTCCAGCATCCCCACGGTGGCCGAGGACTCGGCGATCGTCACGCCGTCGACGCTGACGACGATCCGGCGGCTGTCTTCGTCGAACCCGAGTGCATGTCCTTCCATGGCGGCCAGTGTACGAGCCGGGCTTGCGGTGCCGGCGGTCCCCACGGGTGGTGCCGCGCCCTGCGACACCGCGGCCGCCAACGCGGTCAACGCGAACCTCGGGCTCCCGACGTCGAGCAGCTCCGTCACGTTGACCGCGACGCTTGCCGTCCCGCGCGCGATCACGAAGGCTCCGGGGTTCACCGGCTGATCGCCCTGCACGAAGCATCCTGCACGGGCCACGATGGAGCGGTGCGGCGTTGCGCGGTGGTCGGGAACTCGGGGTCGGGGAAGACGACACTCGCGGCTGCGCTCGCTGAACGGCTCGGCGTGCCCCACGTCGAGCTCGACGAGATCTTCCACCTACCCGGGTGGACCGAGCGACCGGCGGCTGAGTTCCGCGCACTCGTGGCCGAACGGGCCGACGCTCCGGCGTGGGTCGTCGACGGCAACTACACGCAGGTCCGCGCCCTGGTGTGGGGGAGGGCCGACACGGTCGTCTGGCTCGACTTCCCCCGCCATGTGGTGATGCGCCGAGTCGTGCTCCGGACCATCCGGCGCGCCGTCACCCGGGAGGAGCTCTGGAACGGGAACCGTGAACCGTGGAGCAACCTCTGGTCGACGGATCCCGATCGCTCGATCATCGCCTGGTCGTGGCAGAGCCACCGTCGCTACCGCAAGGACTACACCGCGGCGATGGCCGACCCGGACCACGCCCGGCTCGCCTTCGTCCGGCTCCGGTCCCCAGGTGCGGCCCGGCGCTTCCTTACCACCATCACGGGGTGACTCCTGGCTGGACGCCACCCGCCCGATAGTTGTAGAGATACATGGAACTGGGTACGACCCGCCCACCACAGGAGCCCACCGTGAACATCGTCGACCGACTCGGGATCGAGTTCCCGATCTTCGCCTTCTCGCACTGCCGCGACGTCGTCGCCGCAGTCAGCCGGGCCGGCGGCTACGGCGTGCTGGGGGCGCTGGCCTACAGCCCGGATCAGCTCGAGGTCGAGCTCACCTGGATCGACGAGCACGTCGACGGCACGCCCTATGGCGTCGACCTCGTGTTGCCGGCCAAGTACGTGGGCCAGGGCGGCGGCGACGAGGCGAGCCTGGCCAACCTCGCGGCGATGATCCCCGCGGAGCACCATGCATTCGTCGACCAGCTCCTCGCCGAGCACGGGGTGCCGCCCCTGCCCGACGACGTCGACGCCCCGGTGAAGGCCGCCGGGCTCGGGGTCGACGAGGAGGGCCCCGGCCAGGTCGAGGTGTCGCTCGCGCACGGTGCGAGCATGCTCGTGAACGCGCTCGGCCCCCCGCCTCCCGACGTGATCGCCAAGGCCCACGAGCAGGGGGTGCTCGTCGGTGCACTCGCGGGGGCGAAGGTGCACGCGGAGCGCCAGGTCGCGATGGGCGTCGACGTCATCGTCGCCCAAGGCACCGAAGCCGGTGGGCACTGCGGCGACGTCTCGACGATGGTGCTCGTCCCCGAGATCGTCGACGCGGTCGGACCCGACGTGCCGGTGCTCGCCGCCGGCGGGATCGGGACCGGTCGCCAGATGGCAGCCGCGCTCGCGCTCGGTGCGCAAGGTGTCTGGACAGGGTCGATCTGGCTCACGGTCGCCGAGGCCGACACGCAACCGCTCGTGGTCGAGAACCTGCTCGCCGCCACGTCCCGTGACACGGTGCGTTCGCGTGCGATGACCGGCAAGCCGGCACGCCAGCTGCGGAGCGCGTGGACCGAGGCGTGGGAGCGCGAGGACACCCCCGACCCGCTACCGATGCCGCTCCAGGGCATCCTGTTCAGCGAAGCGGGCCGTCGGGTCACGCGGGCGCACAACAAGGAGCTCTCCGGTTTCCCGGTCGGTCAGATCGTCGGCCGCATGAACACGGTGCGCCCGACGCGCGACGTGATCTTCGACATGGTCCAGGAGTGGATCG